>NZ_JBSHAM010000004.1:0-177762 GCF_053611505.1 Amycolatopsis sp. NPDC054798
CGGGACCCCTGAGGGAATCTGATTCCCTCAGGGGTCCCCTCACGGACTTTCCGGCCGTCTGGCCTCAGGTCAGCGCGAGAGGCAACGTCCTCCGCACCGCCGCCTCGTGCCCGCCATGCAGCGGAACCACCGAAACCCCCTGCGGCACCGGCACTTCCGCCGCCCTCGCCCCGACCCGGATGGTCAGCTCCAGCTTCTCCCGCCCGCCCGGCGTGCGCCGCAGCGTCGCGGACGTAGCGGTGAACGCCGCCCCCGGCACCGCGACCCCGAGCGTCCGGGCGAGGCCCCGGGAAGACCTCGGCGAGTAGCACGCCTGCGTGAGCCCGCCCCACTTCCACGCGCGCCAGAAATCCCCGTCGGACTCCGGGTCCCCGGTCGAAACGCCCAGTGCCACCCGAAGCTCGTTGGTCAGCTCGCCGGCTTCCAGCACCGTCGACGGGTGCCCGGCTTCCGCGAGCGCCACCATCAAGCTCAACGCCGCACTCGCCGTGCTCCGCAACGCCCCCAGTTCGCCGCCGCCGCGCGCGAGGGCGGCGATCGGCGCGTCGTCCGGCCGGTAGCGCACCGCGAGCCAGCGCACCCGGTACACCCGCGAATCCCTTGGCACTGCCCACGTCAGCAGCTGCACGGCGGCCAGCGGGATGTCCGTGCCCTGGAACGCCGTGCGGAGGATGGCCAGCAACTCGTCCGTCGAGGGCTCCCCGGCGCCGGGGGTGAGGCGGACGATCGCACTCCAGTCGCCGTCGACCTCGGCGACGCCGAACCGGTTGCCCGCGCGGTCGACGTGCTGGCGGACCTTGACCGGACCGGCGACGCGAAGCAACGAGTCCGGGCTGTCGCGGCGGCTGTCGTGGCGGCGCAGGCGATGCGCGAGCCACGTCCACGCCCATCCGGCGAAATGCCGTCCGGCGACCCGCACCGACGTCGTCGCCACCAGCAGCCCGGCCAGCGCGGCGACGGTGATCCGCATCGGCTGGGCCAGGCCGTGCACGGTGAACGCGAGCAGGATCGCGAGCGCGGCGATCTCCCATCCGGCCGCCTGCAGCGGACGGATCGGCAGCAGCCACGGCCACGGCGCGGTGCCCGAAATCCCGGCGGTCCCGGGGGCGTGGGCACGGGCATGGGCCGGGGCAGGCGGCGCGGACACGGACAACGCATTCCCCTCTTCCCCGGGCATCGACCCGGCCCCGCGAACGCTAGCGTTCCCGCGCGGGCGCGTGGGCGTAAAAATTACCCTCGTGCGCCTCCTGGGGAGCTGTCTAGCCTGCGCGGGAAGCGATGTGATCTCCAGGGGGCCGGGACAGCGTGTGGACGCAGCGGGACCAGATCCAGGCGTACCAGTTCCTGCGCCGCCGTCTCGTGTCCGCGCTCGTCGCCGCGGACGCCAACCATCCGGTGTCGCCCAGCCGCCGTCTCGTGCTCGGCACGCTGCTCGGCGTCGGCGCGGCCCTGCTCGTGACCGCGGTCTTCGGCGTGATCGGGTTGGTCAGCCCGTCCGGCGGGAAGGACTGGCTGGCCGGCGGCAAGGTGATCGTGGAGGAGGACAGCGGGGCGAGATTCGTGCTCGGCGCGGACGGCGCGGTGCACCCGGTGCTCAATTACGCGTCCGCGCGGCTGCTCGCCGGCGGCAACGGCCATGAGACGGTCACGGTGCCCGCGGAAAAGCTCGGGACGGCCCCGCGCGGAACCCAGATCGGCATCGTCGGCGCGCCGGATTCGTTGCCCAGCACGCTGATCACCACCCCGTGGACCAGTTGCAGCCGCACCACCCAGGACGCGCCCGCTTCGGCGGAACCGCTCGTCGGCGTGCTGCTGGAAGCGGCCGCGTCCGGCACCGAGCTGCCGCGCGATTCGGGCGTGATCGTCCGCGTTCCGCAGGGCAGCCGGTTCCTGCTCGCGGGCGGCCACCGGTACCGGCTGAGCGACGAAGCCGCGGCGGCCCTGCAATTCGACAGCTATCCGACGATCACCGTGTCCGCCCGATGGATCGACACCGTGCCCGCCGGACGAGATCTCGGTGAGATACCAGTCGACGGCGCTGGAAACCGCGGCCCGCGGGTCGGAACGCAGGAAACGCGCGTCGGTCAGGTGCTGTCGGTCGTCGACCCGATGGCCGGGCCCGCCACCGCCTCGACGTACTACCTCGTCCGCCCGGACGGGCTCGAACCCGTCGGCCAGACCGAAGCCGCGCTGCTCGTCACGACCCCGGCGAACGAATCGGCGTACTCAGGCCGTCCGGAACCGGCCCGAGTGCGCGCCGCGGACGTCGCTGGGGTGAAGAAGGTGAGCGAACCCCGTTCCGGCGGCGCGGATCCGGCCGCTTACCCCGACCGGATCCCCGGCAAGGCGCCGATCACCGGCAGCGCGGTGACCCTGTGCGCGCAGAACGGCCGCGTGACGGTTTCGGCGGATCTGCCGGTCCCGGCCGGTGCCCGCGCGCTGCCGGTGCAGAGCCGGACGGACGCCAGGGTCGCGGACGTCGTCTACGTCCCGCCCTCGCGCGGCGCGGTCGCGACCGACGCCGGGTCCGGAACGATTTATCTCGTCACGGACACAGGACGAAAATATCCGGTGGCGAACGGGACGGCGCTCGCTTCGCTGGGCTACGGTGCTGGGTCCGGGCATCCGGTCGCGGGCGGGCTTCTCGCGCTGATGCCGACCGGTCCAGCGCTGGATCCCGCCGTGGCCGGGCAGCCTGCGGGAACGGGGTGAGCGAACCGGTGACCACGACAGCGCAGCGATCCAGCGGCGTAGAGGACCCGGAACCGGAACACCCGGAACCCGCGCCTTCCGGTCGCGTCCAGGTGGCCGTCATCGAAGACCACCCGCTCTACCGCCGCTCGGTGGAACGCGTCCTCATCGAAGCCCCGGACGTCGAACTGGGCGCGGTGGTCGACTCGGTCGCCCGCTTCCACGTCGCGCGCCAGCCGCCCGGGAGCGTCGTCCTCCTCGACCTCGGCCTGCCCGGCGTCGCCGGCGCGGCCGCGGTGCTCGAAGTGGCGGAGCTGGGCCATCACGTGCTGGTCGTGTCCGCGCAAGCCGAACCGGAGACCGTGCTCGCCGCGATCGCCGCCGGGGCCAAGGGATTCCTGTCCAAGGACGTCGACGTCGACGAGCTGCTGATCGCCATCCGCGCGGTCGCGGGCGGCGGCGCGTACGTGTCGGCCGTCGTCGCCGGAATGATCATCAAGGACAACACCGACCGCCCGGTCACGCGGCCGGAAATGGAGCTGTCTCCGCGCGAAGTGCAGGTGCTGCGGCTCGTCGCGGCGGGGGAGCGGGACGTCGACATCGCCCGGATCCTCGGCATCGGCGTCCGCACCGTGCGCGGCTACCTCGACCGGATCCGCGACAAGACCGGCGAACGGCGGCGCCCCGGCCTCGTGAAGGAAGCGATCCGCCGCGGCCTGGTGGGGAAGGAAACAGTGACGTGAAAGCCGACGAGGGGCGGCGCCGGAGCGGACCCATCCAGGTCGGGGTGATCGAAGACCACCCGCTGTACCGGGACGCGGTCGCGCGCGTGCTGAACGAGGCCCCGGACATCGAACTGGGCGCGGTAGCCGACTCCGTGGCCCGGTTCGCGGTGCAGGACCAGCCGAAGGGCAGCGTGGTCGTGCTCGACCTGAAACTGCGCGGCGTCCAGGACGCGGCCGCGGTGCTCGAGGTGGGGCAGATGGGGCACAAGGTGCTCGTGGTGTCCGCACACGCGGAGCAGCCGGAGGTGCTCGGCGCGATGCAGGCCGGGGCCAAGGGATTCCTGTCGAAGGACGTCGACGGGGACGAACTGCTGCGCGCGATCCGGACGATCGCGGAGGACAACGCCTACGTCTCGCCGACGCTGGCCGGGATGATCATCCAGGACAGCGACGAACGGCACGCGGGGCCGAAGATCGTGCTGTCGGAACGGGAAAAGCAGGTCCTGCGCCTGGTCGCGGCGGGGGAGCGGGACGTCGACGTGGCGGAGATCCTGGACATCAGCGTCCGGACCGTGCGGTCGTATCTGGACCGGATCCGGGACAAGACGGGGGAGCGGCGGAGGGCGGGGTTCGTCCGGGTGGCGATCCGGGAAGGGTTGCTGCGCTGAGGTTTCGCCCCAATGCCGCATTGGGTGCGTCAGACGCACCGAACGCCGCATTGGGTGCGTCGCATGCACCCAATGCCGCATTGGGGGTTTCTCAGTAACGAGGGCAGTGTCGACAGGCCCTCCCGGGCTGGGCGGCGCTTCCCCTCACCGGGCCGACAAAACCCGGGTCACAGCCGCCGGTTCGCCAACGCCCCGGTAGCCGTCCGGGCCTTCCCCGCCACCTCCGGCTCGACGTCCACCACCAGCATCTCCGCCCCGGCCCCGGCCTGCGCCTCCACCCGGCCGAACCCGTCTGCCACCAGCGAATACCCGATCCCGGTCGGCGCCTTCGGATTGACCTCCACCCCGGTCACCGCCGGGTCAGCCTGCCCGCAAGCCGCCACCCAGCAGCCCGAGTCCAGCGCCCGCGCCCGCACCAGGACCTCCCACTGCTCCCGCTTCCCAGCCCCCGCACCCCACGAAGCCGGGACCGCCACCACGTCCGCCCCGTCGTCGGCCAGCCGCCGGAACAGCTCCGGGAACCGCAGGTCATAGCAGGTAGCGACCCCGAAAACCGTCCCTTCCGCCGAGAACGTCACGACCTCCGACCCCGGCGCGACGGTGTCCGACTCGGCGAACCCGAACGCGTCGTAGAGGTGGATCTTGTCGTACCCGAGATGCTGCCCCAGCCCGGTGACCAGCAGCGTGTTCCGCACCCGTCCCTCGTCCGCCGGCGTGAACATCCCGGCGATCACCAGCACGTCGTGCTCCGAGGCGATCGCCGCCACCGCCGACGCCCACGGGCCGTCCAGCTGCTGCGCCACCGGGGCGAGCGGGCGGCCGAACCGGGCCATCGCCGCCTCCGGGAACACCACCACTCGCGCGCCTTCGGCAGCCGCGGCCTCCACGCCGGAGCGAACCGCTTTCAGGTTTTCTTCCGGGTCGTCGCCCGAGTTGAGCTGGCACAACGCGATCCGGGGCACACGAGCCTCCCTGGTCCGGGGACAGCGGGTCGTCACCGAGTATCCCTGCCGGGCGTGCGCGGGCCACCTCGTACCCTGGTGTCCATGTTGAACCGCACCGACCTGCGCGGGCAGGTCCCCTCCGCTGCCGAACTCCGTGCCGCGCTTCCGCGCGCCGAGTACGACGTGGACGCGGCGCTGCATCAGGTCCGGCCGGTGGTCGAGGCTGTCCGGGACCGCGGGGTCGAGGCGGTCCTCGAGTTCACCGAGCGGTTCGACAAGGTGCGCCCGGAGACGGTCCGGGTGCCCGCCGAGGAGCTGGCCAAGGCGCTGTCCGAGCTGGACCCGCAGGTCCGCGCCGCGCTGGAGGAGTCCATCAAACGCGCCCGCAAGGTGCACGCCGACCAGCGCCGCCAGGACGTCACGACGCAGGTCGTCCCCGGCGGCACGGTCACCGAGCGCTGGGTGCCGGTCGAGCGCGTCGGCCTGTACGCGCCGGGCGGGCTGGCGGTGTACCCGTCGACCGTGGTGATGAACGTCGTCCCGGCGCAGCTGGCGGGCGTGCGCTCGCTGGTCGTGTGCTCGCCGCCGCAGGCCGCGTTCGGCGGGCGGCCGCACCCGACGATCCTGGCCGCGGCCGCGCTGCTCGGCGTGGACGAGGTCTGGGCGGTCGGCGGCGCGCAGGCGGTCGCGCTGGTCGCCTACGGCGGCGTCGACACCGACGGTGCCGAGCTGGCCCCGGTGGACATCGTGACCGGGCCGGGCAACATCTTCCTCACCGCGGCCAAACGCCTGGTCCGCGGCGTGATCGGGATCGACTCCGAGGCGGGCCCGACCGAGATCGCGATCCTCGCCGACGAGACCGCCGACCCGGTGCACGTCGCCGCCGACCTGATCAGCCAGGCCGAGCACGACCCGCTCGCCGCGAGTGTCCTGGTGACCACGTCGGAGGAGCTGGCCGACGCGGTCGAGCGCGAGCTGGCTGCCCGCGTCCCCGCGACGAAGCACTCCGAGCGGGTCGGCGAGGCGTTGGGCGGCAAGCAGTCCGGCGTCATCCTGGTGTCCACTGTGGACGACGGACTGCGCGTGGTGGACGCGTATGCCGCCGAGCACCTGGAAATCCAGACCGCGAACGCCCGCGAGGTGGCCGCGCGGGTGCGCAACGCCGGAGCGGTTTTCGTCGGCGCGTACGCCCCGGTTTCGCTGGGCGACTACTGCGCGGGTTCGAACCACGTGCTGCCCACCGGCGGGTTCGCCCGGCACTCCTCGGGCCTGTCGGTGCAGAGCTTCCTGAAGGGGATCCACGTGGTGGACTACTCCGAGGACGCCCTGCGCGAGATCGCTCCGCGCGTCGTCGCGCTCGCGGACGCCGAAGACCTGCCCGCGCACGGCGAAGCCGTCACCGCACGTTTCGAAGGAGACGGCCGATGAACGAAGCGACCCCCGGCGGCGAGGTCACCCTCGCCGAACTCCCGCTGCGCGAAGACCTGCGGGGCCGCACCCCGTACGGCGCGCCGCAGCTGGACGTCCCGATCCGGCTCAACACCAACGAAAACCCGTACCCGCCGCCGCCCGAGCTGGTCGACGACGTCGCCGAGGCGGTGCGCGCCGAAGCCGCGTCGCTGCACCGGTATCCGGACCGCGACGCGGTGGCGTTGCGCACCGATCTGGCGGACTACCTCACGGTGTCCACGCGGGTCGTGCTGTCCGAGGCCAACGTGTGGGCGGCGAACGGGTCGAACGAGATCCTGCAGCAGATCCTGCAGGCGTTCGGCGGCCCCGGCCGCACCGCGCTGGGCTTCGAGCCGTCGTACTCGATGCACCCGATCATCGCGACCGGCACGCGCACCGACTGGCTGCCGGTGCCGCGCCGCGCGGACTTCTCGCTCGACACCGAGCGGGCGGCCGAAGCGGTCGCCGAGCGGAAACCGGACATCGTGTTCGTGACCAGCCCGAACAACCCCACCGGCGGATCGATCCCGCTGGACCAGCTGCGCGGCGTGCTCGACGCGGCCCCGGGGATCGTCGTGGTGGACGAGGCGTACGCGGAGTTTTCCTCGCAGGCCAGCGCGATCGAGCTGATCGCGGAGTACCCGGCGAAGCTGATCGTGTCGCGCACGATGAGCAAGGCGTTCGCCTTCGCCGGCGGACGGCTGGGCTACCTCGCCGCCGCACCGGCCATTGTGGACGCTCTGCAGCTGGTCCGGCTGCCGTATCACCTTTCCAAGATCACCCAGGCGGCCGCCCGCGCCGCCCTCCGGCACGCCGACGCCACCCTCGCGTCGGTGCACCGGCTCTCCGCCGAACGCGACCGCGTCGTGGAAGCCTTGCTGGGCTTGGGATTCACCCCGGTGCCGAGCGACGCCAACTTCGTCCTCTTCGGACAGTTCAGCGACGCGCCGGCCAGCTGGCAGTCCTATTTGGACCACGGAGTGCTGATCCGGGACGTGGGCATCGAGGGGCACCTGCGGGTGACCATCGGCACCCCGGAGGAGAACGACGCTTTCCTGGAAGCGAGTAAGGAAGTCAAGCGATGAGCCGCGTCGGCAAGGTGGAGCGCACCACCAAGGAGTCGTCCATCCTGGTCCAGCTGGACCTCGACGGGACCGGGCAGGTGGAAATCGCCACCGGCGTGCCGTTCTACGACCACATGCTCACCGCGTTCGGCGTGCACGGCTCGCTGGATTTGAAGGTCGAGGCGACCGGCGACGTCCACATCGACGCGCACCACACCGTCGAGGACACCGCGATCGTGCTGGGCCAGGCGCTGCGCCAGGCCCTCGGCGACAAAAGCGGCATCCGCCGCTTCGGCGACGCGTGGATCCCGATGGACGAAACGCTCGCGCACGCCGCGATCGACGTCTCCGGCCGCCCGTACTGCGTGCACGTTGGAGAACCGGAGCAGTTCAACACCTTCACCATCGGCAACAACTACCCGTTCGTCCTGACCCGGCACGTGTTCGACTCGCTGGCCTTCCACGCGCAGATCGCGCTGCACGTCCGTGTCGTGCACGGCCGCGACCCGCACCACATCGCGGAGGCGGAGTACAAGGCCGTGGCGCGGGCCCTGCGGGCGGCGACGGAACCGGACCCGCGGGCGGGCGGGATTCCGTCCACGAAGGGCGTGCTGTAGCGGTTCGAGGGGGCGCGGCACCGCGTTTGCTTGTCCGGCGGCGGCTCAGCTTCCGCCGGGCAAGTGGTCGCGCTGGTCCCGTTGCGCGGGCAGAAGGAACGCGAGCGCGGCGACCAGCGCCATGAACGCGGTGATCACCGGAAGTCGAGTCCGTAGTCGGCGGCGGGCTTCCGGGAGCCTGCGTCCGGCTCAGCTTCCGCCGGGCAAGTGGTCGCGCTGGTCCCGTTGTGCGGGCAGGAGAAACGCCATCACCGCGACCAGCACCATAAGCACAGTGATCACCAGGAACACCAGCCCGTAATCCGACGCGAGGGCCTCCGGGGCCGGGCTGTGCGGTGCGGCGACGGTGACCAGCACGGCGAGGCTGAGGGCTCCGCCGACCTGTTTCGTGGTGTTCATCAGCCCGGAAGCCGCCCCGGCCTCGGATCTGGCCACGCCCGAGGTGACCGCGGCCGTGCTCGGGGTGGTGAGCAGTCCGCCGCCGATCGCGAACACGATGGCGGGGCCCAGGATCCCGGCGAGATAACCGCTGCCGGGGGTCAGCTGGCTCTGCCAGGCGAATCCGGCCGCGGCGATCAGCGCACCCGCCGCGATCAGCAGCCGTCCGTCGACGCGCCGCATCAGGCGCGGGGTCAGCCGCGCGCCCACGAGAATGGCGACCAGAGTGTGCGGAAGGAACGCGAACCCGGTCTGCACCGGCGAGTACCGCAGCACGTTCTGCATGGACAGGGTGAGGAAGTACCACAACGGATTCAGGCACGCGCCCGTCAGCAGCATCACGGCGTTCCCGCCGGAAACCGCGCGAATCCGGAACAACCGCAACGGAATCAGCGGAGTTTCCGCGAACCGTGCTTCGACGAGAACGAACAGCCCGAGCAGCACCGCGCCGAGGGCGAGACCGGCGATCGCGGACGGAGCGGCCCAGCCGGTGCTGCCCGCTTGGGAGATGCCGTAAGCCAGCGCCGCCAGCCCGGCCGTGGCCAGAACCGCGCCGGGAACATCGAGTTTCCGGCGTTGCGCGCCGTCGCGGTCGCGGGGCACGAACCGGACCGCCAGCACGATCGCGACCAGGCCGATCGGGACATTGATCAGCAGCGTGGACCGCCACGACAGGTACTCGGTCAGCACCCCGCTGAGCAGGTTCCCCGCCGTTCCGCCCGCGACCCCGACCGCGGTCCAGGTGGCCAGCGCGCGCGTGCGTGCGGCTCCTTCGGGGAAGGTCGCGGTGAGGATCGTCAGCGTCGCCGGGGCCAGCACCGCGGCACCCAGCCCCTGTCCCGCACGGGCGGCGATCAGCAGCCCGGCCGAGTTCGCCAGGCCCCCGGCCAGGCTCGCCGCGACGAACACCGCCAGTCCAGCGGCGAACACCCGCTTGCGGCCGAACAAGTCCGCCAGCCGCCCGCCCAGGAGCAGCAGCCCGGCGAAGACCAGGGCGTAGGCGTTGGCCACCCACTGCTGGCCCGTCGCGCTCAGCTCCAGCGCCCGCTGGATCGAAGGCAGCGCGACATTCACCACCGAAATGTCCAGCACCACCATGAACTGCGCCGCGCACGCCAGCGACAACACGACCCGCGACGCTGCGCCGGCCCGCACGTCCGGCGCGACAGCACCCCACTGGCTCATCGACCAGTCGCCCCCATTTCCTGATACAGCCGTACCATATACAGCTGTACCATAATTTCGCCGCCGTCCGGGAAGGGATTACGCAGTGCCGCGAACCGTCGACCACGCCGAACGCCGTGCGCACATCGCCGACGCACTCGTCCGCGTCGCCGCTCGCGACGGCCTGCACGCGGTCACCATGCGTGCGGTCGCGGACGAAGCCGGGGTGTCACTGCGCTTGGTCCAGTACTACTTCGAGACCAAAGCCCAGCTCATGATCGGTGCGCTGCGCCATCTCGAAACCGAGAGCCGCCGACGCTGGGCCGGCCGCCTCGCCGAACTGCCCGACCCCGCACCGCCGCGGGCGTTCGTCGAAGCGTTCCTGGCCGAAGCACTGCCCACCGACGAACAAAGCCGCGTCCTCCACCTCGTCGGCTCCTCCTACGCCGCACTGGCCATGACCGACCCCGAACTCGTCGCCGAACCGTTCGTCCACGGCATCGACGACCTCGACCGGCAACTGGCCGACGCCCTCCGCCAGGCCCAAGCCGACGGACAACTCGTCCCCGGGCTCGACCCCGCCCTCGAGGCGGCGCGGCTGCTCAGCCTCAGCCACGGTCTCGGCACCAGCGTCCTGCTCGGGCAGCGAACCCCACAGGCAGCGACCGAGATCGTGAACTACCACCTCGATCTTTTGTTTCGCTGAAAGTTCCCGCGCAAGGTGCTGAGGGGCCAGTCGCCGGCGGCTCACACGTGGAACACTGTGCGCGGCGCGGCGTAAGCCACCGGTCCGGAAAAGTGTTCTGCGGCTAGGCGAACCGCGTCGCGTGCGGTGACTGTGTGGCCGAGATGCGTGAGCACCAGCCGCGCCGCTCCGGCGGCCGCGCGGCCCGCCTCCGCCGGGGTCAGATGCTCCGCGGACGGCTCGACGCTGTCCGCCTCGCACAAGAACAAATCCGTTCCCTCCGCCAACGCCGAAAGCGCCGCGCACGGCCCGGTGTCCCCGGAGTACGCGAAAACCCTTGCCCCGTCAGTGATCCGCACCCCGAACGCCGGAAACCCGTGCGACACAGCCACTGTCTCCAGCCGCAGACCTCCGACCCGGGTCCGATGTCCGTCGTGCAGCTTCCGGACCGCGAACGCCTCCTCGATCGGCGCACGGCCGGTGTTGCTGAGGAACGCGGAGATCCGCGCCGCGGTGCCGGGCGGGCCGTACAACGGAATCGGCCGCCGCGGTCGCAGATTCGCGAACAACAGCGCGTATACCGCGGGCAGCAGATCCGCGACGTGGTCCGCGTGCAGATGGGAGATCCAGATCGCGTCCAGTTCCGCCGGCGAGACGTGTTCCTGCAGCGCGGCGAGGGTGCCCGGACCGGCGTCGACCCAGATCGCGGTGTCGTCGTGGCGCACCAGGTACCCGGAGCAGGGCGCGTCCGGGCGCGGGTACGGCGTCGCGCTGCCCAGTACCGTCACGGTGAAGGCCATGTGGCACGCTAACCCCTGTGAGCAAAGAGCTGATCGCGGTCCTGCTGCTGGCCCTCGGCGGCTTCCTGGCCGGCGGGGTCTACTCGCTGTGGAAGACCGCGAAGTTCTTCGCTGTGGTGCTGGGCATCGCGGCGGTGCTGGCGATCGGCGGGGCCATCGCCTGGCTCGTCAGCTGACCAGCTCGGCTCCTGTTGACCAGCTCGGTTCCAGCTGGCGAATTCTGCTCCGCCTGGCGAACTCGGCTCCAGTTGAAGAACTTGGCTCCGGCTGGCCAGCTTGGCTCTAGCTGGCCAGTTCGGCTCCGGCTGACCAGCGCGGCTCAGCTGGCCAACTCAGCTCCAGCTGGCCAACTCGGCCCCACCTGATCAACCCGGCCCCAGCTGACCAACTCGGCCCCTACCGCTCCAACGGCTGGTAAATGCACTCGCCGATCGTCGCGTGCTTCTTCCACCCCAACGTCTCGTACAGCGCCCGCCCGGCGTCCGTAGCCCCGAGAACGCCGAGGACCGCACCGTCCGCGATCGCGCGGTCGGCGAGCGAGCGCATCACGAACCCGCCCAGCCCGCGCCGCCGGTGCGCCTCCTCGGTCACCACCCGGTCCACGATCACCGCGTCGCCGACCGCCGCCATCTGGCCTTTGGCCGCCTGCTCGCCCGTCGCGTCCAGCACCCGCAGGAACGTCACGGCCCCGCTGGTCTCCGCCGTCACCGTGTACCCCTCCGGCGCGACCGGGTTCGTGGCCAGCAGATCCGTCGCCATCAGATGCCCGGTGTGCTCCCAGGCGACCACCCAGCCGTCCGGGATCCACGGTTCCAACGTCTCCGGTTCGGCGGGGGCCTTCAGCCACGTCCGAGGTTCACTGACCGCGCCGGCAGCGGCGCGGACCAGCGACTCCTCAGCTTCCGGCAGCACGTGCCTGCCCGTTTCCGCGGGATTGTCCGGGACCTCGACGTACAGCCCCCACGGCTTCTCGACCGGCGGCGGCGTCCGCCGCGACAAGGCCCATCCCGCTACCCAGGTCCGTACCGTTTCCTCGATCATCATGCCCCCAGTGGTCATGAGGCGATGGTACGAACCGGTACCGACAAAAATCAGACCCGCGTCAGCTCGCGCTCGTCATCGCCGGGAGTGCCGAGCTCGCGGACGAGGCCCTCGCCCTCGACGTCGACGTTCGGCAGGATCCGGTCCAGCCACTTCGGCAGCCACCACGCACCGCGCCCGAGCAGCGACATCACCGCGGGCACGATCGTCATCCGGATCACGAACGCGTCCACCAGCACGCCGAAGGCCAGCGCGAAACCGATCGACTGGATCAGCGTCGATTCGGCGAGCACGAACCCGGCGAACACCGAGATCATGATCAGCGCCGCGGCCACGACGACCCGCGCGCCGTGCCGGAACCCGGTCACCATCGCCTCCTGCGGTTCGGCTCCGTGCACGTGTTCCTCGCGCATCCGGGTCACCAGGAACACCTGGTAGTCCATCGCGAGCCCGAACAGGACCCCGATCAGCAGGATCGGCAGCATGCTCATGATCGGGCCGGTCGAGGCGACGCCGAGCAGATCGGTCAGCCAGCCCCACTGGAACACCGCGACCACCGCGCCGAACGTCGCGACCACCGAGCCGAGGAAGCCGAGCGTCGCCTTCAACGGCACCACGACCGACCGGAACACCAGCATCAGCAACAGGAACGCCAGTCCGACGATCAGCGCGAGGTAGGGCAGCATCGCGTCGGACAGCTTCTGCGACACGTCGATGTTGGCCGCGGTCTGGCCGGTCACCGCGAGGCTGCCGCCGGTGTTTTCCTGCAGCGGCGCGGATTGCGCGCGGATCGCCGCCACCAGGTCTTCGGTCTGCGTGCTGCTCGGGCCGCTCTTCGGGATCACCGTCAGCAGCGCGGTGTCCCCGGCCGGGTTGACCCGCGGCGGCGTCACGGCGGCGACGTCCGGCAGCTTGCCGATGTCCGCCGCGGCCTGCTTCAGCGCGGCCGGGTTGTGGTTCGGGCCGGTGTCGACGACGACCAGCAGCGGGCCGTTCGCGCCCTCGCCGAAGCCCTTGCTGACCAGGTCGTACGCCTTGCGCTGGGTGGTTTCCGGCGCAGCGGTCGAGTCGTTGGGCAGGCCGAGCTGCATGCTCAGCGCCGGGATCGCGACCACGGCCAGTCCGACGAGCGCGGTCAGCAGCACCGGAACCCGGTGCCGCGCAACGAAACGCGCCCAGCGCTCGCCGTGCGTCGGGCCTTCGGTGCGGCGGCGCACCCGGATTTTGCTGTTGCCGACGCGGGCGCCGGCGAACCCGAGCACGGCGGGCAGCAGCGTCAACGCGATGAGCACCGCGACCACGACCGTCGCCGCGGCGGCGACGCCCATCTGGCCGAGGAACGGGATGCCGACGACGGTGAGCCCGGCGAGCGCGATGATCACGGTGAGCCCGGCGAACACCACGGCGGAGCCCGCGGTGCCGACAGCTCGGCCGGCGGCCTCCTCGGGTTCGCGGCCCTCGGCCAGTTCGTGCCGGTACCGGGAAACGATGAAGAGCGCGTAGTCGATGCCGACCGCGAGGCCGATCATCAGCGCCAGCACCGGGGTGTTGGAGTTCAGCTCCATCGAGCCCGACGCCAGCATGATGCCCGCCATCCCGACGCCGACCCCGATCAGTGCGGTGAGCAGCGGGATGCCGGCGGCCAGCAGCGAGCCGAAGGTGATGATCAGGACGACCGCCGCGACCGCGACGCCGAGCCCTTCGGTGGCCCCGGTCGCCGGGATGCCCTGCACCGCGTCGCCGCCGTACTCGACCTGATATCCCAGCTGCTTCGCGTGGTCGCCGGTGGCGAGCAGCGCCTCGCGGTCGGAGTCGCTGAGTTCGAAGCCCTTGACGTGGTAGCTCACCTGCGCGAGCGCGACCCGGCCGTCGGGGGAGACGGACTTCGCCTGGAACGGGTCGACGACCGCGGCCACCTTCGGCGCGGACTTCAGCTTGCCCACCACGGCCTCGACAGCCGCCTGGCCCGCCGGATCGGTGACCTTCTGCCCGTCCGGCGCGGCGATCGCCACGCGTGCGGTGCCGCCGCCCGCCGCGGCCTGCGGGAAGTGCTCGGCCAGCCGGTCGATCGCCTGCTGGGATTCGGTGCCGGGGATGGTCACCGAATCGGACAGCTTGCCCGACAGCGTGAGCGCGCCCGCGCCCAACGCCGCGAGGACAAGCGCCCAGACCGCCGCTACGAGGGCCCGGCGGCGGAAGGACAGCCTGCCGAGCCGGTACAGGAAAGGTGCCACGAGTCGTCTCCGTTTCGCGCCCGAAGCGGGCTTTCCGCACTGGAATCGCCCTTTCGAAGCTAGCCGTTCGGCAAGGAGCTGCCAAGCCGATCGGCTAGGATGTGACTAGCCGCACGGCAAGTGTCGGACTAGTCGCCCGGCTAGTACCATGATGTGCTGCGGAGCGGCGCACTCCGCTTGACGAGGAGGGCGCGATGACGACCGTCGAACCGGTCGCGGACACCCGGACCAGGCTGCTCGCCACTGCGCTGCAGCTGTTCTCCGAGCACGGCGTGGAGGGCACGTCGCTGCAGATGATCGCCGACGAGCTCGGCGTCACCAAGGCCGCCGTCTACTACCACTTCAAGACGAAGGCGGAGATCACCGAGGCGGTCGCGGAGCCCGGCATCCGGGAACTGGACGAACTGGTCGTCGAGGCGGCGAAGCACCGGCGGCACGGTGCGCGCGTGGACCATCTGCTGGACGGTTTCGTCGATCTCGTGGTGCGGCACCGGGTGCTGGTCGCGCTGTTCTCCAGCGATCCGGGCATCGACGCGGCGCTCGCGAAATCGAGGCACGGCGTCGAAGGGTTCAAACAGGCGCTGATCTCGATCGTGGCCGGGGGACCGGAGCTGGACGTGACCGCTCGCGTGACGGCGATCGTGGCGTTCACCGGCATCGCGATGGCGGGCGGAGCGCCCGATCTGGCCGAGGTGGACGACGAAACCCTGCGCCGGGAACTGGTCGACGTGGGCAGGCGGCTGCTCGGGCGGCCGCGCCGCCGGGTCTGCTGAGCATTTCCAATATTTGAGAACTTTGTTGCAGTATCTGGGAACCGCCTCCTAGTCTCGAACCATGTCTCCGGAACGCGCGTACGGGCAGGGACACGCGGAAAGCGTTGTACGTTCCCAACTCTGGCGGACCGTCGACAATTCGGCGGCCTACCTCGCCCCGGAACTCCTTCCCGGGCGCAGCGTGCTGGATGTCGGCTGCGGTCCAGGGACGATCACCGCGGACATCGCCCGCCGGGTGGCCCCCGGCGAGGTGGTCGGCATCGACGTGTCGGAAGCCGTTCTGGAGCAGGCGCGGGCCCACGCGCGGCGCGAAGGGGTGTCCAACGTCCGGTTCGAGCACGCCGACATCACGACGGCTGCGGGGTTCGGCAGGTTCGACGTCGTGCACGCGCACCAGGTGCTGCTGCACCTGACCGAGCCGGTGGAAGCGCTGCGGCGCATGCTGGCACTGGCCCGGCCCGGCGGTGTCGTCGCCGCCCGCGACACCGATTACGCCGCGGCGTTCTGGTGGCCGGCGGACTCGCGGCTGGACCGCTGGCTGGAGGTGTACCGCGCGGTCGCGCACGGCAACGGCGCCGAACCGGACGCGGGACGGCGGCTGCTGGCCTGGGCGCGTGCTGCGGGGGCCCGCGACGTCAAGCCGAGCGCTTCGATCTGGTGCCATTCCACGCCGGAGGAACGGGCGTGGTGGGGCGGCATGTGGGCGGAACGGATCCTGGATTCCAAGATCGCCGAGCAGGCCGTGGCGGGCGGGCACGCGACCGTCGAAGACCTGCGCGACATCGCCGCCGCGTGGCGCGCATGGGCAGCCGACCCGGACGGCTGGTTCGCGATTCCGCACGGGGAAATCCTGTGCCGCGTCGCCGAATCCGGCTGAGTCGGCGGACCGATCGCGGCGGAAACGCCCCCCATGCTCCCGCTGAAGTCCGTGAAGGGCTCCTTGAGGGAATCAGATTCCCTCAAGGAGCCCTTCACGGAATCGCCCACCGCAGAATGTGGGCATCGGTCGGGGGAGACCCCTCGCGGCGGTGCCTCAGCGGGGGATGGTCCGCGGAAACCCGGGCGACGCCGCGGAACCGGCGGCACACCGGGCATTTCCGCACCCGGCGGTCGCCGAGCCGGATCGTCTTGAGCGACCCGAACGGGAGCCAGACCGTGGAGAAATAGCGGCCTCGGCTGCATTGGACGATCGGGTAGGTCGGGCACGCCCCTTCGACGCGCGGCGGACTCAGTATCCGCTATTCGACCACTGCCAGAAATTCAGGCGGCACCGCTGAAGTGAGCCAAACTCCGTTGTCGCTCACCTGAAAAACGTGCCCGCGCGCGGCCATTTCCCCGGCCGCGACCGTCAGCACCACCGGTTTCCCGTGCCGTGCCCCGACTTTCCACGCCGTCTCGCGGGTCGCCGACAAATGCACCGCGTGCCGCTTCATCGGGCGCAACCCCTCGGCCCGGATCGACGGCAGGAAACGCGTCGCCGTGCCGTGGAAGAGGATTTCCGGCGGCGGCGCGTCGGACAATTCCAGATCGACGCGGACGCTGTGCCCCTGGTTGGCGCGGATCAGCGTCCCCGTCTCGTCAAAGGCGAACCGCTGTTTGGTGCAGTTCGCGACGACCTCGTCCAGCTCGGCCCGGCTCACCGGGAACCGGTTCCGGGCCAGTGCCGCGAGCAGTTCGCCGACCGGGACCCAGCCTCCGGGGGCGAGGGTCAGGCCGAGCCCGCCGGGATCGTGGCGCAGGTGCCGGGACAGTCTTTTCGATACTCGAACTCGATGTTTCTCGTTCATTGCTGCCCGCGAGTAACCCACACCGGCGCACTGGCGCGCAACGGAATTCAGATGCCGCCCTCCAGCACCGGGCGGAGTTTGCTGGCCCCGGGCCCGAACCGGGCGAGTTCGTCGTCCGCGTTGTACAGGCCGCAGCTGCGCAGCGACAAACAGCCGCAGCCGACGCATCCGGTCAGCCGGTCCCGCAGCCGCTGCAGGGCGTCGATCCGGGCGTCGAGTTCGGTCTGCCATTCGCGCGACAGCCGGGCCCAGTCCGCCTTCGTCGGCGCGTGGTCGGCGGGGAGCGTCTCCAGCGCCGCGCTGATGTCTTCCAGCGACAGCCCGACCCGTTGCGCGGCGCGGATGAACGCGATCCGCCGCAGCACCGAGCGCGCGTAGCGGCGCTGGTTGCCCGCCGAGCGCTCGGAAGTGATCAGACCGCGCTCCTCGTAGAACCGCAACGCCGTATGCGGCACCCCGCTGCGTTCCGCGACCTGCCCGATGCTCAGCTTGTCCGCCAACCTCGTCATTGGTCCAGGTTAGCGCTTGACCTTCAGTTTGGTCGAGGTTGCATGGTCGAGACCATGACCACGACAACGCACGAGCCGGGCTACGCGGACCTGCCCCGGCTGATCTCGCTGATGACCGGCGACGACAAACACCACGCGGCCGCGGAGTCCACAATGGACGTCCTGTGGGTGCTGTTCGACCGGGTGCTGGAGCTCGGCCCGGAGACCGCCCGGCAGCCAGGGCGCGACCGGTTCCTGCTGTCCAAGGGGCACGGGCCGATGGCGTACTACGCGGTGCTCGTCGCGAAGGGCTGGCTGGACGAGGACGAGCTGGCCGGCTGGAGTTCGGCGCGTTCGCGGCTCGGCCACCATCCCGACCGCGTCCGCGCGCCCGGCGTCGAAATCTCCAGCGGCTCGCTCGGGCACGGACTGCCGATCGCGATCGGCACCGCGCTCGGCCTGCGCGCCCGCCGGTTCAGCTCGCGCATCGTCACGCTGGTCGGCGACGCCGAACTCGACGAGGGCTCCAACCACGAGGCGATCGTCGTCGCCGCGCGGCTCGGGCTCGACAAGCTGACCGCGGTGGTCGTGGACAACCAGTCCTCGACGCACGGCTGGCCGGGCGGCATCGCGCGCCGCTTCGAAACGGAAGGCTGGGCCGTGCGGACAGTCTCCGGCCGCGACCACGAAGCGCTGTACGACGCGTTCACCACCCCTCATCCCGGACGGCCGCTCGCGGTCGTCGCCGTCGTGGAACCGAAAGGCGCGCACTGATGCCGAACATGCGGGACACCTTCCTGGCCACTGCCGAAGAAATCGTCAACACCGATCAGGACGTGGCGATCGTCCTCGCCGACATCTCGGCCGCGTCGCTCGCCGAGGCCGCGCGACGGCATCCGGACCGGGTGATCAACGTCGGGATCCGCGAGCAGCTGCTCGTGAGCACCGGAGCCGGGCTCGCGCTCGCCGGGCTGAGGCCGATCGTGCACACCTTCAACGCGTTCCTCGTGGAGCGTGCGTTCGAACAGATCAAATTGGACCTCAGCCACCAGGAACTCGGCGCCGTGCTGGTGTCGTACGGCGCTTCCTACGACATGCCGATGGAAGGCCGCACGCATCAGGCTCCCGGCGACGTCGCGCTGATCGATTCGCTGCCCGGCTGGTACGTGCACGTTCCCGGCCATCCCGACGAGGCGCGGCGGCTGCTGCTCGATTCGGTGCCCGGGGACAGCCGGACGTACCTGCGGCTGTCCGCGCAGGAGAATTCCGAACCGCACCTCGGCGTCGGGCTCCAGACGATCCGCCAGGGGACGCGCGGCGTGGTGATCGCGGTCGGCCCGATGCTCGACCGGGTGCTGCGGGCGACCGAGGGCATGGACGTGACAGTGCTCTACACCTCGACGGTGCGCCCGTTCGACGCCGAGGGACTGCGCGCCGCGATGACCGACGTGGCTGACGTGGCGCTGGTGGAGCCGTACCTCAGGGGCACTTCCGCGCATTGCGTCGCCGACGCGCTCGCGGACCGGCCGCACCGGCTGCTGAACCTCGGCACCCGCCGAGACACCGAAGTGCGGATCTACGGCACGCTCGCCGACCACGATCTCGTGCACGGGCTCGACGCGGGTTCGATCGCGTTGTCCCTCAAGGAATTTTTCACCGGATAGAGCTGGGTTCCGGCAGCGGGCCACCGCCCGCGGTCACCAGCGGCCGTCGGCGCGTCGCACGGGCTTCGCCGTGCGCGCGGTCGACCGGCGCGCGAGGTCGACCTCCGCGCGGGTCTTCTGCGGCGGGATGGTCAGTTCCCTGAACTGCGGGAACGGCACGCTGTCGATGTCTTCCCGCCAGGCTTGGAACATCCGGCAAAGCAGATCGGACTCGGACATCTCGTCCTCTTTCCGGGTCCGGGGGCGCCGGCGGCGCCACGCATAGCCTGATGGGTACCCGTTCGGGGTGAGAACGAAACAGGCGCGGAACGAAATTCCCCGGGGGACTACGCTCGGGCTCGTGTCTCGTGTGGTGATCCTCGATTACGGTTCCGGAAATCTCCGCTCGGCCGAACGCGCCGTCGCGCGCGCGGGCGCCGAGGTGGAGGTCACCGCCGACCCTCAGGCCGCGCTCGAAGCCGACGGCCTCGTGGTGCCCGGCGTCGGCGCGTTCTCCGCGTGCATGAGGGGGCTGCTGGGCGTGCACGGGCATCGGGTCATCGGCAAACGGCTGGCCGGCGGACGTCCGGTGCTGGGCATCTGCGTCGGTATGCAGATCCTGTTCTCGCGCGGCGTCGAGCACGGCGAGGAGACCGAGGGCACCGGCGAATGGCCGGGGACGGTCGAGCGCCTGCACGCCGACGTGCTCCCGCACATGGGCTGGAACACCGTCCGCGCGCCCGCCGATTCGCAGCTGTTCGCCGGGATCGACCCGGAGGAGCGGTTCTATTTCGTGCACTCCTATGCCGCGCGGACCTGGGAACTGGACTCCGGCCTCGCCGGCAGGCAGCCGAAGGTGACCTGGTGCAACCACGGCGAGGACTTCGTCGCCGCGGTGGAGAACGGCCCGTTGTGGGCGACCCAGTTCCACCCGGAGAAGTCCGGCGACGCGGGGGCGCAGCTGCTGCGCAACTGGCTGGGCACGCTGGCGTAACCGGAGTTCTGCCGGGTTCGCAGGGCCGGGGGGCGGCAAGCGGCGACAGGCGGATGTGCTGCTGCTCACTTCGCCGGTTCCGGCGGGCAGCCGCCTCGCCTGGATCGCTGGGGCCGCCGGGCTGAGCGGACATCCCCCGGACAGTGCGCCGGGGCCCGCCGCTTAGTCTGTGCGCGTGACTTTCACGCTCCTTCCCGCAGTTGATGTCGCCGACGGCCAGGCGGTCCGCCTCGTCCAGGGCGAGGCAGGCACCGAGACCTCCTACGGCAGCCCGCTCGAGGCGGCCCTGCAGTGGCAGCGCGACGGCGCCGAGTGGATCCACCTGGTGGACCTCGACGCGGCGTTCGGCAAGGGCAGCAACCGCGAACTGCTCGCCGACGTCGTCAAGCGGCTCGACGTGCAGGTGGAGCTGTCCGGCGGCATCCGCGACGACGCTTCGCTCGAAGCGGCGCTCGCCACCGGCGCGCGCCGGGTCAACCTCGGCACCGCGGCGCTGGAGGACCCGGACTGGACGGCGAAGGTCGTCTCCGAATACGGCGACCGCGTCGCGATCGGGCTCGACGTGCGGATCACCGAGGCCGGGCACCGGCTGTCCGCGCGCGGCTGGACGTCCGACGGCGGCGACCTGTGGGAGGTCCTGGAGCGCCTGGACCGCGATGGGGCCAGCCGGTACGTCGTCACCGACGTGAGCAAGGACGGCACTCTGCGCGGCCCGAACCTGGAGCTGCTGCGCGAGGTCACCGCCCGCACCGACGCGCCGGTGATCGCTTCCGGCGGAGTGTCCAGTGTGGACGATCTGCGCGCGCTGGCCGGGCTGGCGTCGGACGGCGTCGAGGGTTCGATCGTCGGGAAGGCGCTGTACGCGGGCGCGTTCACGCTGCCGGAGGCTCTCGCCGCGGTCCGCTGAAATCCTTGGCGGGCAACGAAAACCTCGCCAGACTTCGCCGCGACGCGCCGTCCTCGAAGATCGTCACGCCTGCGCCAACGTTTCCCGGACCGAGACGTAGTGCGGGTTGTACATCAAGCCGAGGACGTTGCCCCACGGGTCGATGACCGACGCGGTGATGAACCCGGTGCCGCGGTCGCGCGGGACGTCGTGCACCTTCGCGCCCATCGCGACGACCCGCTCCAGCGTCGCGGGGACGTCCTCGACGTGCCAGAACACGACCGCGCCCGCGGGCTGCCCGACGGTGGCGGGGTCGGCGGTCCGGGACAGCTCGCTAGTGGCGTACGAGCTGTGAATGATGCCGAATTCGTGCTGGTAGTCGCCGATCCGCCACTCCAGGTACGCCGGGGTGTCCAGGTACGGCGCGACGCCGAGAAGGTCGGTGTACCAGCGCTTCGCCGCGTCGAAGTCGGGGGAGTAGAAGGTGGCGGTGCTGAGTCCTCGAAGCATCTCTGATTCCTTGTCTGCTCGGTGATGGGACTAGCTTCTCGCTCAAAGTGCTCATCTTCTGAGCACTTTGAGCGAGAGAATCGAAAACATGCGCGCTGACCGTCTCGTCGCTGCCGTCCTGCTGCTCCAGGCCCGCGGCCGGGTGACCGCCGCCGAGCTGGCCTTGGAGCTGGAGATCTCGGTGGCCACGGCCCGCCGCGACCTGGAGGCGTTGTCGGCGGCCGGGATCCCGGTCTATCCGCAGCCCGGGCGCGGCGGCGGATGGTCGCTCGTCGGCGGGGCCCGCACCGACCTCAGCGGGCTGACCGCGGCCGAAGCACAGGCGTTGTTCTCGATGCTGGGACCGGCGGCGTCCGGCGGTCCGCAGCTGTCGTCCGCGGTGCGCAAGCTCGTCCGCGCGCTGCCCGCGACGTTCCGGGCCGACGCCGAAGCCGCCGCGCGGGCTGTCGTGGCCGATCCGGCGGGATGGGGCGAGCGGGATCGCGAGCCGCCCGCGCTCGTCCAGTCCCTGCACCAGGCGGTCGTGCACCAGCGCAAGGTGCGGTTCGAGTACAGCGGCAAGGGCCGGTTAGCCGATCCGTACGGCCTCGCCGACAAGGACGGCGTTTGGTACCTCATCGCCGGAACCCCTGCGGGGCAACGGACTTTCCGCGTCGACCGGATGTCGGCGGCAGAGATCACCGACCTGCCTTCGCAGCGGCCGGACGATTTCGATCTGCCGGAACAGTGGGCGCGGGTCGTGGCGGAGATGGAGCAGCGGCGTTCGCTCGTGACTGCCACGGTGCTGATCGACGCGCGGTACTTGTCCGTGCTGCGGTCGCATTTCGGGCGGCATTGCGAGGTGCTCGGGGAGCAGGACGACCGGGTTCGGGTGAAGGTGGCCGCGCAGTGGGCCCGAGCTGTCGCGGAACAACTGGCCGGGTGGGGAGACCTGGTCGAGGTGGTGGAACCGGAGTCGGTCCGCGCCGAACTCGCCCGCATCGGATGAGAGCTGACGGCCCGCTACGGGGGCTGAACGATTACCCGCCAGGTAATCGACGCCATACACCGGAAGGGAGAGGATTGCTTGGCAGACAAGGAAATCGACCCGAGGAGCCGGACATGCCCGCCTACGCCATCGCCCACCTGCGCCAGCCCGGAACCGTGCACGCCGAGGTCTACGAATACCTGGAACTGATCCAGGCGACCCTCGACCCGTTCGGGGGCCGGTTTCTGGTCCACGGTGGACAGACTCGCGTACTCGAAGGCACCTGGCCAGGCGCGACCGTCGTGCTCGAGTTCCCGGACTTCGCCGCCGCCGAGGCGTGGTACGAATCGGCCGACTACCGCAAGATCCTGCCCCTGCGCACCGACCATCTGGTCGGCGACGTCATCCTCGCCGAAGGCTGCGGGCCGGACCACGATTCGGCCGCGATGGGCGCCCGGCTCCGGGCGGAGGCCCGGCAGCTCACTCCGCGATCTTGACCGCGATCCCGATCGTCCGCTCCGGCCCGCCGCGGAGGCGGCTGAAGAACATCGTCACCCGCCCGACGATGCCGTAATCCCGCGCGATCACCCCGCGAACGCGTTCGCTGTCGGCGGCGTCGAGCAGCCGGGCCGTTCCGCTCGCCTCGGCGCCGTGCACGCGGCGGCCGCGGACGTCGCACGCCTGCAGCCGGACCTCGGCGTTGTTGCGGATCCGCTTGACCTTGCCTGCGGTGCGTTCCGAGAACAGCACCAGTTCGTCGCCGTCGCGGGACGCCCACACCGGGGTCGGGACCGCGCGGCCGTCGCGGCGGAAAGTGGTCAGCACGACGTACTTCTCGGCGCCGAGACGCTCCAGTTCGGACATAGCCCTACGGTAGACGGCGTCACAGTCCCCGGCAGAGGTCGTAGGGCTGGCCGCCGGGAGTGACCGGCACGCTGACCGAGCCGCCGCGGTCAGCCACCTTCTGCATCACCGCGTGGGTCGCCGCCACGTAGCCCCAGGTGAACAGGATGACCAGAGCCGCGCAGACGCCGAGCGCCTTCTTCCGCATCCCGGTCCGCCCGAGGAGCGCCGAAATCCCGGCTCCGGCGAGCAGGAACAGCACCAGCGAGCTGGCCTGCCACAGCGTCACGCCCAGACCCGACCACGGCACGAGACTGCGCAACCGGCAGGTCAGCTGTTCGCCCGCGGTGAGCTGGGCGAGGTAATTGGCCCCCACGCACCAGGCCACCAGAACGGCGATGATCGCGGCGCCGATGCCGACGGCGGACGCTACCCGCGAAAACGCGCCCCGAGACTCCCCCAGTTCGGACATGGCTTCACGGTAGCGGTCAGCGGGTGCCGAGCCATGCGTAATCCGGTGCCGAATCGAGCACGATCCCGTCCGCCACCGCGACGAGCTGTTCGCGCGGCAACCGGCCGGAAACGGTGAGCCAGCGCCCGGACGACAGCCGCACGGCGACCAGCGCGTCGGCGGGTCCGGAGGCGGGCACGTAAGCCCCGGGGAGACCGCGCACCTGCACCGGGCCGGACCCGCCGAGAGCCGGGGAACCGCCGCCGATCGTCACGCGAACCTTGCCGCTCGGGCCGCTTGCGTCGAGCACGGTCGTCGCGTCGTCCGAATTGCTTCCCCGGACTGTCGCGGCCTCCTCGCGCAGACCGGCGGGCAGCGGTCCGAGCCGAGCCTCGCCGCGGACGCGAACCGGTTCGACGGTCACGGAATCGGCCACCTGCTCGGCCACCGCGCGCGCGTCCGGGACGCCTTCAGCCTTGGCGGTCAGCACGTGGCGGTCGTCCGGCATCCAGGTCAGCGTGGCGATCGTGCTGGTCGGGCCGGTCACCATGGCGACCCGTCCGTGCACCACGACCTGGTCCTTCAACGCCGAGATGCGCAGCGCGGTCTGAGCCCATTCCGGATCGGCAGTGGAATGCGCCGCGAGTTCCACCCGGCTCGCGCCGGACTGCCATTGCCGCACCTGCGCGGTGTTCCCGGGACCGCCTGAGCGGTATTGCTCGGTGAAGCCGTCCGGCAGCCAGCCCGGCGTGTACGCGAGCACCGGCCGCCCGGCGGCGGGCGTGAGCTGCGCGGGCGCTTCGGTGACCGTGTTGACCACCAGCGGAACCCCGGCGGCGACCGCGATCACCGCGGCGGCCGCGGCGGCGAGCGCGAGGCGCGGACGACGTTTGCGCTGCTGGGCGCGGGCGAGGGCATTGAGCACCGCGTGGCTGTCCGGTGCCCGCTCCGCGAGCCGTTCGAGGCTGTCGCGCACCAGCGTCTCGGTCTCGTTCGACGGGGTCATTCTCCTGCTCCGGTGGTGAGGGCGGTCGGCAACGAGGGCATGCCGGCGCGCAGTGTCGCCAGCGCGCGCGAGATTTGGCTGCGCACGGTCGAAACGCCGCAGCGGAGGAAATCCGCGATTTCGGCGTCGGTGTAGTTCTCGTAGTAGCGCAGCACGACGGCGGCGCGTTGTTTCCGCGGCAGGGTGGCGAGCAAAGCGAGCATTTCGTCGCGCTCGTCGTAGGCGGTGCTGGGATCGGCGGTCGGCGGCCCGAGCGAATCGAGCACCGAATGGTTCGACGGAACCACGCGGCGGGCGGCGCGGCGGCGCCACGAGAGGTATTCGTTGGTGATCATCCGGCGGACGTAGGTGGGCGGCGAATCGATCTTCGCCCAGCGCTGCTGGGCGCGCAGGAGCACGTCTTGCACGATGTCCTGCGCCAGATGCGGGTCGTCGGCGAGGACGGTCGCGTAGCGCAGCAGCCCGTCGAGGCGTTCCGCCACGAAATCGTCGAAACCGGTGGTCACGATCATGAGACGCGCGAGGGGCCGGTTTTGATGCATCGGATCCGCGAATGTGTGACGAAGCCGTGGCGGCGGGCTTGAGTGAGCGGCCGACTAGGCTGGTGGGCATGGCTGTGGCGGTTCGGGTGATTCCCTGTCTCGACGTCGACGCGGGCCGGGTCGTGAAGGGCGTCAACTTCGCCGACCTGCGCGACGCGGGCGACCCGGTGGAGCTGGCGCGGCGGTACGACGCCGAAGGCGCCGACGAGCTGACCTTCCTCGATGTCACCGCGTCGTCGGCCGACCGCGAAACCACCTTCGACGTGGTCCGCCGCACCGCCGAGCAGGTCTTCATCCCGCTCACCGTCGGCGGCGGCGTGCGCTCCACCGACGACGTCAACCGGCTGCTGCGCACCGGCGCGGACAAGGTCAGCATCAACACGGCCGCGATCGCGCGTCCGGAACTGCTGCGCGAGGCGTCGCGCCGGTTCGGGGCGCAGTGCGTCGTGCTGTCCGTCGACGCGCGCCGGGTGCCCGAAGGCAGCGAACCGACGGCGTCCGGCTTCGAGGTGACCACGCACGGCGGCCGTCGCGGCACCGGCATCGACGCGGTGGAATGGGCTGCGCGCGGCGAGGAACTCGGCGTGGGCGAAGTGCTGCTCAACTCGATGGACGCGGACGGCACCAAAACCGGCTTCGACCTCGAACTGATCGGCCTGGTCCGCAAAGCGGTCCGGGTCCCGGTGATCGCCAGCGGCGGCGCGGGCGCGACCGAGCACTTCCTGCCCGCGGTGGAAGCGGGCGCGGACGCGGTGCTCGCGGCGAGCGTATTTCACTTCGGACAGTTGACCATCGGCGACGTGAAGGGCGCGCTACGCACCGGCGGGGTGGTCGTGCGATGAGCCTTTCGCCGGAAATCGCCGCGCGGCTCAAGCGCAACGCGGACGGGCTGATCGCGGCGGTCGTGGTGGACCACGCGACGTCCGACGTGCTGATGATGGCCTGGATGAACGACGACGCGCTGGAGTCCACGCTCACCACGCGGCGCGGCACGTACTGGTCGCGCAGCCGGCAGGAACTGTGGGTGAAGGGCGAGACCTCCGGTCACGTCCAGCACGTGCGCGAAGTCCGCATCGACTGCGACGGCGACACGGTGCTGCTGCGGGTCGACCAGACCGGCCCGGCCTGTCACACCGGGACGCACACCTGCTTCGACACCGACGAACGGCTGCTGCTCGCCGACGAGAGGACGTCATGACTGTCGTCGCGAACGTGCTGGTCGGGCTGGTCGCCCTGATCCACCTGTACATCGTGGTGCTGGAGATGTTCCTGTGGACCACGCCGCGGGCGCGCGCGGCGTTCGGCACCACCGAGGAATTCGCCCGCGAGAGCAAGACGCTGGCGGCGAACCAGGGGCTGTACAACGGGTTTCTCGCCGCCGCGCTGATCTGGGGGCTGATCGCGGCCGACCCGGCGGGTTTCCAGCTGAAGCTGTACGGCTTGGCGTGCGTGATCGTGGCGGGGCTCTACGGTGCCGCGACCGCGTCGAAGCGGATTCTGTTCGTGCAGGTGCTGCCGGGGGCGCTCGCGCTGGTCTTCCTGCTGCTGTCGCGCTAGTCGATGTCCCCGGTGAGGTAGCGCTGCAACGTCGGCGCCACCGCCGCGATCAGGGTGTCCACCTCGGCCTCCACCATCGGCGGGAAGCGCGCCACGTACCGGATCAACCCCATCCCCACCACCTGCGAAGCGCACAACGCCACCCGCAGCTCGTGCCGGTCGCCGCCGAGGTCGCTCAGCAGTCCGGTGAAAAACTGCGAGAAAAACTCGCGCAGCACGGTGCTCGCCGCCTCGTGCCCGGCGATGCTGCGGATCAGCGCCTGGAACGTGTCGCCCCCGGCGCCGTCCCAGCGGGTCAGGAACGTGTGCGCGATCCGGACGCCCAGTTCGTCGTCCGGGCCGTCGCGCAGGACCGAGACCAGCTCGTCCGGCTCGAACGGCAGCTTCAGCACCGCTTGCGCGAACAGGCCTTCCTTGCCGCCGAACCAATGGTTGACCATGGCCGCGTCGACACCGGCGCGCGCGGCGATGGAGCGGACCGTCGCGCGTTCGTAGCCGTTCTCGGCGAAGACCGCGCGGGCGGCTTCGAGCAGCACCGCCCGGGTGTCCTGACCAGCGGGGCGGCGGCCGCGGCGGCGCGCGGTAGTGTCTTCGGAGCTCACCGGACCATCTTGACCGGTCGCCGCCTCGAATTCAACAGTCATTGAATTGAGAGCCCGCCGACCGGCTGATCCGGCCGTAGCGGCACAATGAGGCGCATGGTCAGCTCAGCAGCCACGTCCACGGCCGGGCCCGGCCCGGTCAGCCCGTCCCGCGCCGGGTTCCGCGCGCTGGCCGAGAGCCGCCGCGTGATCCCCGTGGTGCGCCGGGTGCTCGCCGACGGCGAGACCCCGCTGGGGATTTACCGGAAACTCGCCGCCGACCGGCCCGGCACGTTCCTCTTCGAATCGGCCGAGAACGGGAAATCGTGGTCGCGCTGGTCATTCGTCGGCGTGCGCAGCCCGGCCGCGCTGACCGTCCGCGACGGCAAAGCGGTCTGGACCGGGACCCCGCCGGACAACCTGCCCACCGAGGGCGACCCGCTGCAGGTGCTGCGCGCGACCGTCGAGGCGCTGCACACCGAACCCCTGCCCGGCCTGCCGCCGCTGACCGGCGGGATGGTCGGCTACCTCGGCTACGATTCGGTGCGCTGGCTGGAAAAGCTGCCCGAGCTGGCCGAACGGGACCTCGACATCCCCGAGCTGACCATGCTGCTCGCCACCGACCTGGCCGCGTTCGACCACCACGAGGGCACCGTCACGCTGATCGCCAACGCGGTCAACTGGGACGATTCGGCCGAACGCGTGGACGCCGCGTACGACGACGCGCTGGCCCGGCTGTCGGCGATGACCGAGCAGCTGCGGGTGCCCGCGCCGCCGACGGTCGCGACGTTCGACCGGCCCGCGCCGGAATTCCGCCGCCACCGCAGCAAGGAAGACTTCCACGCGGCCGTCGACAAGGCGGTCGAGGCGATCAAGGCGGGCGAAGCGTTCCAGGTCGTGCCGTCGCAACGGTTCGAGATCGAGACCGGGGCCGACGCGCTCGACGTGTACCGCGTGCTCCGCACCTCCAACCCGAGCCCGTACATGTACCTGCTGCGGCTGGAGGGCTTCGACATCGTCGGCTCCAGCCCGGAATCGCTGGTGACCGTCCGCGACGGCCGCGCCACCACGCATCCGATCGCGGGCACCCGCTGGCGCGGCGCGGATCCGGAGGAGGACGCGCAGCTGGCCAAGGACCTGCTCGCGGACGAGAAGGAACGCGCCGAGCACCTGATGCTCGTCGACCTCGGCCGCAACGACCTCGGCAAGGTCTGCAAACCGGGCACCGTGCACGTGGTCGACTTCTTCCAGATCGAGCGCTACAGCCACGTCATGCACATCGTGTCCACCGTGACCGGCGAGCTGAAAGACGACGCCACGGCGTTCGACGCGGTCACGGCCTGCTTCCCGGCGGGCACGCTGTCCGGTGCGCCGAAGGTCCGGGCGATGCAGCTGATCGAGGAGCTGGAGCCGGTGCGCCGCGCGCTGTACGGCGGTGTGGTCGGCTACCTGGACTTCGCCGGCGACGCGGACACGGCGATCGCCATCCGCACCGCGCTGATGCGCGACGGGACCGCGTACGTGCAGGCCGGCGGCGGCGTGGTCGCGGATTCGGTCCCGGACTACGAGGACACCGAATCGCTCAACAAGGCTCGCACCGTGCTGTCCGCGATCGCCGCGGCGGGCACGATGATCCCGGCGGGGGAGCTCGACCCGGCTGAGGACGCGGCCGGTGTCTGAGCGGTCCGGCGAGGCGGAACCACGGCGCGGCGGCGCTGAGGCGCAAGAGGCTGCTGTGACTCGTGATGCGCACGACGAGGTTCCGGCTGCCGACGCGAAATCGTCCGGCGCGGCGGAATCCGCCGCCGCGGAGGCCCCGGACAGCGGGAAATCGTCGAGCGGGTCGGCCCGCCGTCCACTGTGGACGATCATCGTCGCGCTCCTGCTGGGCGCGCTGGCCCTCTGGGGAGCTTCCCGGATGGTGTGGTTCGCCGAATTCCGCGACGAGGGCGTGCGCGGGACCGTCCTGCACACCGAACCCGGCGAACAGCGCGCCACCGCGCTCGTGCCGCTCGCGATCCTCGCGCTCGCGGGCGTCGCCGGGGCCGTCGCCACCGGCGGCTGGCTGCGCCGCGTGCTCGGCGTCGTGCTGGTGCTCGCCGGCGCGGCGGGCGTCTGGAGCGGCGTCGACGGGATCAGCTTCGGCGGCTTCGCGCCCGGGCTGCCCGGCACGGAAATCGTGCTGGGCCACCTGATCGCGGTGCTCGGCGGAATTCTTGTCGCGCTCGGCGGGTTGGCAGCGATCAAGTGGGCGGGAGCCGCGCGGAAGCTCGGCGCCCGTTACGCCGCGCCGGGAGCCAAGGCGGCACGGAAGGATCCGGACACCGAATTGTGGGAGGCGCTGTCGGAGGGCGACGACCCGACCGACCCTCCGGATCCCCGTCGCTGAGCAACCCGGGACCGGCCGGTCATCGAGCGGGGGTTAGCATCGTTTCGGCGGGAAGGGGAAGGTTTTTGTGAGCGAGCTTGCGAGTGGACCCAGGAGTGCGGCAGCGGGTAGGGGCGTCCGATGAGCGTGCTCGAAGACATCGTCGCCGGCGTGCGCGAGGATCTCGCGCAGCGGGAATCCGCGCTGCCGTTCGACGAACTGAAGGCCAGGGCGGCCAAGGCCGCCCCGCCGCGTGACGTGATGGCGGCGCTGCGCGAATCCGGCATCGGCGTCATCGCCGAGGTGAAGCGGCGCAGCCCGTCGAAGGGCGAGCTGGCCTCGATTCCCGACCCGGCCGCGCTGGCCCGCGACTACGAGGCCGCCGGCGCGCGCGTGATCAGCGTGCTCACCGAGCAGCGCCGCTTCGGCGGATCGCTCGCCGACCTCGACGCGGTGCGCGCCGCGGTCGACATTCCCGTGCTGCGCAAGGACTTCGTCGTCAGCCCGTACCAGGTGCACGAGGCCCGGCTGCACGGCGCGGACATGGTGCTGCTGATCGTCGCCGCGCTGGAGCAGAACGCGCTCGCCGCGCTGCTCGACCGCGTCGAATCGCTCGGCATGACCGCGCTCGTGGAGATCCACAACGCCGAGGAGGCCGACCGCGCGCTCGAAGCGGGCGCGAAGGTCATCGGCGTCAACGCGCGCAACCTGCACACGCTCGAAGTGGACCGCGACGTGTTCTCCCGCCTCGCGCCCGGCCTGCCGATGGACGTGTTCAAGGTCGCCGAGTCCGGCGTCCGCGGCCCCGGCGACCTGATGTCGTACGCGGGCCACGGCGCGGACGCGGTGCTCGTCGGCGAGGGCCTGGTGGCCTCCGGCGACCCGAAGGGCGCGGTCGTCAAGCTCGTCACCGCCGGTTCGCACCCCGCCTGCCCGAGGCCCTCGCGGTGACCGAGCGCGGCGAGCACGACCCGGACGAACGCGGCTACTACGGGCCGTACGGCGGCCGGTTCATGCCGGAAGCGCTGATCGGCGTGGTCGACGAGGTCGCGGCGGAGTACGAGAAGGCCCGCCACGACCCCGCGTTCACCGGCGAGCTGAACCGGCTGCTCACCGAGTACGCGGGCCGCCCGTCGCTGCTGACGGAGGCCAAGCGGTTCGGCGAGCACGCCGGCGGCGCGCGGGTGTTCCTCAAGCGCGAGGACCTCAACCACACCGGTTCGCACAAGATCAACAACGTGCTGGGCCAGGCGCTGCTCACCGTGCGGATGGGCAAGAAGCGCGTCATCGCGGAGACCGGCGCGGGCCAGCACGGCGTCGCCACGGCCACCGCGTGCGCGCTGCTCGGCCTCGATTGCGTCGTGTACATGGGCGAGGTCGACACCGAACGGCAGTCGCTGAACGTCGCGCGGATGAAGCTGCTCGGCGCCGAGGTCGTGCCGGTGAAAACGGGGTCGCGCACGCTGAAGGACGCGATCAACGAGGCGCTGCGCGACTGGGTCACCAACGCCGACACGACGCACTACCTCTTCGGTACCGCCGCCGGTCCGTCGCCGTTCCCGATGATGGTGCGCAATTTCCACCACGTCATCGGCGAGGAGGCGCGGCGGCAGATCCTGGAGAAGGCCGGACGGCTGCCGGACGTCGTCGCCGCGTGCGTCGGCGGCGGGTCCAACGCCATCGGGATTTTCTCCGGGTTCTACGACGACCCGTCGGTGCGCCTGGTCGGCCTGGAGCCGGGCGGCGAGGGCATCGAGGGCAACCGGCACGGCGCGACGCTCACCAAGGGCAGCCCCGGCAATCTGCACGGCGCGATGTCGTACCTGCTGCAGGACGAGGACGGCCAGACGGTCGAATCGCATTCGATCTCGGCGGGACTGGACTACCCGGGCGTCGGCCCGGAACACGCGTGGCTCAAGGACTCCGGCCGCGCCGAATACCGCCCGGTCACCGACGCGGCCGCGATGGACGCCTTCCGGCTGCTGTCGCGCACCGAGGGCATCATCCCGGCGATCGAATCGGCGCACGCGCTCGCCGGTGCCTTGGAACTGGGCCGCGAGCTGGGCCCGGACGGGCTGATCGTGGTCAACCTGTCCGGCCGGGGCGACAAGGACATGGACACCGCGGCCCAGTGGTTCGGGCTCGTGGACGGGGAGGGCAAGTGAGCGGCCTCGACGAGCTGTTCGCGGCGACGCGGGCGGAACACCGGGCCGCGCTGGTCGGCTACCTTCCCGCCGGATTCCCGTCCGTGGACGGCTCGAAAGACCTGCTGGCCGCGACTGTCGACGGCGGGGCGGACCTGGTCGAGGTCGGCGTCCCGTACTCCGACCCGGTCATGGACGGCCCCACGATCCAGGCGGCCGCCGAGGCGGCGCTGGCGAGCGGATTCCGGCTGAAGCAGCTGTTCGAGGTCGTGGAAGCGGTGTCCGCGCGGGGCGGTCGCGCCGTCGTGATGACGTACTGGAACCCGGTGCACCGCTACGGGGTCGACGCGTTCGCGCGCGACCTGGCCTCGGCTGGCGGCCTGGGCCTGATCACGCCGGACCTGATCCCGGACGAGGCCGACGAGTGGATCGCGGCGTCTCAGGCGCACGGGTTGGACCGGATCTTCCTGGTCGCGCCGTCGTCGTCGGAGGAGCGGCTGGCGAAGACTACGGCGGCTTCGTCGGGCTTCGTGTACGCGACCGCGGTGATGGGTGTGACCGGCGCGCGCGACGCGGTCGGGGTGCACGCTGAGGACCTGGTGCGGCGGACCCGGGAGCACACGGAGTTGCCGATCGGGGTGGGTCTCGGGGTCCGTTCGCGGGAACAGGCCGCGCAGGTGGCCGGGTTCGCGGACGCGGTGATCGTCGGATCCGCGCTGGTCACGGCCGCGGCGGACGGTCCGGACGGCGTGGCGAAGCTGGCTTCGGAGCTGGCGAAGGGCGTGCGCGAGGCGGTCGCTCCGGCCTGATCGCTCGCGGAGAGCCGGAAACTGTCGGTGGTCGTTCGTACTCTCTCGGTATGCAGACCAGCGACATCAACCCGGACACGGTGCCAGGGTTGGCAGAAGTTCTTGCCCTGCCGAACGAACAGCTCCTCGGCAACCGGATCGAAGGCGTCGACGGGACCCTGGTGATGGGCCCGGCTCCGTCCGCGCTGCACCAGCAGTGGCTGCAGCGATTGCAGCTCGCGATGGTGCCAGTCTTGCCGAAGGGCAACGAGTTGCTTCCGGGCGTCGCCGTTCGCTGCGGAGAAAGCCGATTGCTGATCCCGGACTTCGTGATTGTCACGTGCCCAGATGTGGCGACGACCTGGTACCCGGCGTCCGAGGTACTGCTGGCCGCGGAAATCGAATCGCCGTCCACCCGCGTGCAGGACCGGATCTTCAAGAAAGCCCTCTACGCCGAAGCGCTCATCCCGTACTACCTGCTCGTCGACCCGGAGCAGGAAGCCGCCACCGTCTACGCGCTCTCCGAAGGCGAGTACCTGCCGCACGCGAAGAGCGAGGGCGGCGTGCTCACCCTGGCCGAACCCTTCCCCGCGGAGCTGGATCTGCGCGCCTGAGCGGCCAGTTGTACGCATCGTGTACGCCGTCCGCGCACAGTGCGGCGCATGGCTTTCGACATCGGACAAGTTCCCCGGAGGACGTTCCTGCGCGGGGCGGCCGGCGCGAGCGCTGCCGTAGCGGCGGGGCTCGTGCTGCCCGGCCTCGCGGACGCCGCGGCCGCGCCGCGCATCTACAGCTGTGCGGAATGGGGTGCGCGCCCGCCCGCGGATCCGCTCACCACTCTCGACCATCCGGCCAACCGCGTGCTCATCCACCACATCGACTGCCCCAACAGCACCGACTATTCGCTCGAGCACGCGTTCCAGGTCGCGCGCAACGACCAGGCTGACCACATCGACAACAACGGCTGGTCCGACACCGGCCAGCACTTCACGGTCTCTCGCGGCGGCTACCGCCTCGAAGGACGGCACGGCAGCCTCGACGCCTTGCGCAGCGGCAAAAAGATCGTCCGCGCGGCGCATTGCCCCGGCCAGAACGACAACGCCATCGGCATCGAGAACGAGGGCACCTACATGCAGGTCGCCCCGCCGAAGGCGCAGTTCGATTCGCTGGTCGTGTTCGTGGCGTACGTGTGCCGCCAGTACGGCATCCCGGTCAAGGAAATCAAGGGACACCGCGACTTCTACAACACGGACTGTCCCGGCGACAAGCTGTACGCGATGCTGCCCGAATTGCAGTCCCGAGTGGCGGCGTTGCTGCGCTGAGCGGAGTCAGTGCAGGAATCGCATCGCCCGGCACAGCTCCGCCGGCTCCAGTGATCCCAGCTCGGCCACCTCAGCACGGCGCACGTCCACCAACGTCGTGGCCAGCTGGGATCCGAACGCGCCCGGCAGCACGTCGTCGGCTTCGAACGCGTCGACGGCATCCGTCAGGGACTGCGGCAGTCGCGCCACTCCAGCCGCGGCTGCGTCTGCGGGGGAGAGCGAGCCGGGGTCCACACTGACCGGTTCCGGCAGACGCGCCTCGGCGTCGAGGCCAGCCTGCCCGGCGAACAGCAGGCCCGCCACCACGAGGTACGGGTTCGCGGTGAGGTCGAAGCACTTCACCTCCAGGTTCGCCGCGGTGTCGCGCTGTCCCGCCGCGCCGCGGATCAGGCGCAGCGGTGCTTCGCGGTTTTCCAGTCCCCACGCGGTAAACACGCCTGCCCAGTGGTGCGGTTCCAGCCGCAGATAACTGACCACCGACGGCGCGCCGACGGCCAGCAGCGCGGGCAACCGGCGGAAAATGCCCGCACCGAAGGCTTCCGCGGTCGAGGTCAGCCCGAACGCTCCGGTCCCGCCCGTGCACAGGTTCCGCTCGCCGTCCCAAAGGCTCAGGTGCGCGTGCCCGCCGTTGCCGACGCCGCCGGGTTCGAACTTCGGCGTGAAGGACGCGCGCAGCCCGTGCGCGGCAGTCACCGTCCGCACCGTTTCCCTTGTCAGCACGGCTAAATCAGCTGCGCGCACCGGGTCTGTCGCGGCGATCGACAGTTCGAACTGGCCCGCCGCGTACTCCGGGTGGATTTGCTCGACCTCCACCCCGCAACTGTCCAAAGCGGACACGAGGGCGCGGAGATACTCGTGGTTCGCGCTCAGCCGGGAGTATCCGTAGGCCGGGCCGGGCAGCGGGACCTCGTCCGCGTCGGTCGCGATCCATTCCAGCTCGAACGCCATCCGCACGGTCAGCCCGCGGTCGGCGAGCTGGGCCACGGCGTTCGCGGCGAGCGCCCGCGCGTCCTGCGGATGCGGCTGTCCGTCCTGGTCGTACCGCCACGCCGGAGCCCACGCCCAGCCAGGTTGTGCGGCGAGAACGGTGAGCGCGTCGAGGTCGGGGTGCAGCCGCAGGTCGCCGACCGGGCCGAGGGAATGCTTGCCGTTCGCGATGCTGTCCGTGCCGAGGAAGAAGTCGAACGAATTCGACGCGCCGACGCCCCACGCCGCGACCTTCGCCAGCTTCGCCACCGGCACCGCCTTGACGCGGGAAATCCCGGAGTTGTCCACAAAACTCAGCGCGACGAGTTCGACGCCCGCTTGCTCCATCCGGCCGACGGCGGCGGCGCCGAGTTCGGCGAGCCGGTCGCGGTCGAGTTTGGCGGACGACGAGAAGGTGGACGACACACGGGCTCCTTCAGTGCTGGACGAGCGGGGTCAGTCGGTGAATCCGGGGAGCGGCCGACCCGAGCCCGTCCCTTGCCGGAGGTGAGCGTTCAGCCGATCGCGGTCGAGTCTGGCGGAAACCGGCGGCGGATGGCCAGAGTTGCTTCCGCACTGGACAACAGGTTCAGCCAGTCGGCGCTCGCTGACCGCGCCGAATCGGAGGTTCACTGTGTACTCCACGGGGGAAGGAGCACGTCCGTGTCCGGAAACCGTCCCGAATTGCGGCGCACCCTGTCGGTCTGGCAGGCAGTCGGGTTGTCCGTCGCGCTCATGGCGCCCAGCATGGCCGCGAACATCAATCCACAGCAAACAGCAGCGGCGGCCGGACGAGCGGTGCCGCTGGCGTTCCTGCTCTCGGCTGCGGGAGTGCTGCTGGTCGCGTACGGCTTCGTCCAGCTCTGCCGCCACTACCAGCACGCCGGATCGGTCTACGCGTTCGTCGGCGCGACTCTCGGTCCGCGCGCGGGCGTGGTGTCCGGCATCGGGCTGCTCGGCACGTACACCTTCTACGCCGTGGTCACTAGCTCCGCCGCGGGCGTGCTGGGGACGGCATTCTTGACACAAGTCGGGATCTGGCCGCATCCGCCGTCGTGGGGGCCGTTCGTGCTGACCGCGGTCGCGCTGATCGGCAGCTGGCTGCTCGCGGTCGCCCCGGCCCGTCGCGGCACCAGCACGTTGCTCGTCGTCGAGGGCGCGACCATCGCGCTCATCCTGCTGGTCACCGTGGTCATCCTGGTCCGGTTGATCGCAGGCGACGCTCCCAGCGGCCGGTTCACGCCGCAGGTTTTCGTGCCGGACACCGGAGTTTCCGGCATCTTCCTCGGCGCGGTGTTCGGCTTCTTGTCGTTCGCCGGATTCGAGGCGGCCGCGACGCTCGGCGAGGAAACCCGCGACCCGCGCCGCAACATCCCGCGCGCGATCCTCGGCACAGCCGTCTTCGGCGGTGTCTACTTCGTCCTCGTCACAGCCGTCGAGATGATGGCCTTCGGCGGCGACGCCACCGCGTTCCACAATTCCCCTTCGCTGCTGGGAGATCTCGGCAGTCGCTTTGTCGGCCCGTGGGTCGGCGACGTCATCAGCGCGGGTGCCGCGATCAGCGCGTTCGGCTGCTGTCTCGCCTGCGTCGTCGGCGGCTCGCGGCTGTTGTTCGCCCTCGGCCGGGACGCGTTCGACGGGCGCGGCATCGGACGGATCTCCGCGAAGGGCACTCCAGCCGTTGCCGTCACCGTGGTGGCGCTCGCGGCGGCGCTGATCATCCTGGGGTGCGCAGTGTTCTTCGGTGCCACCGCGGACGACACCTTCGCCTGGGCGGGATCCATCGGAACCTTGATCCTGCTGGTGATTTACCTGCTCACGACGCTCGGCGCGATTCTGTTGCTGTTCGTGCGACGGAGGATGCGGGTGCCGTGGTGGCATTTGGCGTTCCCGGTCGGTGCGTTGGTCCTGCTTGGTTACACGGTGTACGTCAACGTCATTCCGTATCCGGCGGAGGGTCCGGCGCGATGGTTTCCAGTGGTGGCGGGCGGGGTGCTGGTGCTGGCTGTCGTCGTGGTCGCCGCGGCTCCGGGTTTCGCCCGTAGGGTGGGGGAGAGGCTCGCTGAGGGAGATACATGACCGGACTGCTGGATTTCGTCGCGGACCTGCCGTTGGTCGACCATCACTGCCACGGTGTCCGCACCGGCGACGTCGACCGCGACGGGTTCGAGCGGATGCTGACCGAGGCGGACACCGTGTCGCCGCTGGGGACGTCGCTGTTCGATTCGCTGATCGGCCTTGCCGTGCGCGAACGCTGCGCGCCGATCCTCGACCTGCCGAAACACGCCCCGGCCGACGACTATCTCGCGCGCCGCGCCGACCTCGGCGCGGCGGAGGTCAACCGGCGGTTCCTTCGCGGCACCGGCAGCACGGATTACTTGCTGGACGGCGGTTTCCTGCCCGAGTCCCTCACCGGCACGCAAGACTTCGCCGAGCTGGCCGACGCCCGCGCGCACGACATCGTCCGGCTGGAACAGGTCGCCGAGGACGTCATCCGCGGCACCAGCGCTGCCAGGTTCGCCGAGGACTTCGCCGCCGAACTCGACCGCCGCACGACGAACGCGGTGGGCGTGAAGTCCATCGCCGCGTACCGGGCCGGGCTGGAACTGTCCGGCGAACGCCCGGCTCCAGCCGAGGTCGAGGCCGCCGCCGGACGCTGGCTGGCCGGAATCGAGGCGGGCGAACCGGTCCGGCTGGCCGACGAGGTGCTGCACCGCCACCTGATCTGGGCGGGCCTCGACCGGCGGCTGCCAGTGCAGTTCCACGTCGGCTACGGAGACCCCGACCTCGACCTCCACCGCTGCGATCCCTTGCGGCTCACCGGTTTGCTGCGCGCGACCCGCGACACCGGCGTTCCTGTCCTGTTGCTGCACAACTATCCGTTCCACCGCAACGCCGCCTACCTCGCGCAGGTTTTCGAGCACGTCTTCGTCGACGTCGGCCTCATCACGCACAACGCGGGCTTCCGCGCGCCCGCCATCCTGGCCGAGACGCTGGAGCTGGCTCCGTTCGGCAAGCTGCTGTTCTCCACGGACGCGTTCGGCCTGGCCGAGCTGTATCACCTGGGCACTGCGCTGTTCCGGCAGGGACTGTCCGACTTCCTGCGTACCGCCCTCGCCGCCGACGCACTGTCCGAAGTGGACGCTGTTCGGCTGGCTCGGCTGGCCGGGTACGAGAACGCGGCTCGGATCTACCGGCTGGAGCGGAAATGAACGATCTGGTCGAGCGTTGGCGCGCGGCGCTGGCCGAGGAACTTCCCGCCGCGATCGAGCTGCGTCACCGGATTCACGCCGATCCGCGTGCTTCCGGCGACGAGGACGACACCGCCCGGACCGTGGCCGCTGCGCTGGGGGAGGGCGAGCGGGTCGCGAAAACCGGTCGGCTCATCGAGATCTCCGCACCCCACCCTGGCCCAGCCGTAGCCCTGCGCGCCGAACTGGACGCCCTCCCGGTAATCGAGCGCACCGGCGTCGAATGGGCGGCGAAGACCGGCCTGATGCACGCCTGCGGCCACGACGTCCACCTCGCGGCCTTGACCGCGGTCTGCCGGGCAGCGCGGCGCGTCGAACTTCCGCGTCCGTTGTTCGCGATCCTGCAGCCGCGCGAGGAGACGTCTCCGTCGGGAGCGCTGGACCTGGTCGAATCGGGCATTCTGGAGGAGCGCGGCATCGACACGGTGATCGGCGCGCACGTCCAGCCGCGGCTGCCGTACGGCGTCGTCTCGGCCGCGCCCGGGCCGGTGAACGCGTCCACCGACGAGTTCGAGGTCGTGCTGCAGGGACAGGGCGGGCACGCCGGATACCCGCACCTGCTGCGCGACCCGGTGCTGGCACTCAGCCAAGTAGTGGTGAGCCTGCAGCAGGTCGCGAGCCGCCGGATCGACCCGATGCACGGCGCGGTGTGCACGATCGGCCGGTTGAGCGCGGGCACGGCGGCGAACGTCGTGCCGAACACGGCGTCCGCGTTCGGCTCGCTGCGGCTGATGCGCGCGAGCGACCGGGAACGCGCGCTGGAGGCGCTCGACGAGGTCGTGCACGCCACCGCACGCGCCTACGGCTGCACCGCCGACCTCCGGATCAGCCCGTGCGAGCCCGTCCTGGTGAACGATCCGGCGCTGGCCGCCTCCGCGCGGGTCTGGCTCGAACGCGGCGGCGCGGACGTCGACACAGATTTCCGCTCGTTCGGCGCGGACGATTTCGCGCATTACTGCGGCGACGGCGTCCGCGGCCTGATGCTGTTCGTCGGGCTCGGCGAGACCGCGGGCGCGCCCAGCCTGCACGGCGAGACGTTCCTGCCCGAGGACGCCGCGGTCGGCCAGGTCGCCGACGCGCTGCTGGCCGGATACCTGGCCGCGGCCTCCGACCTCGACTATCCGGAGGCGGCCGTGACCGGGCTGTGACCGGCTCTTGGCGAAGGGTTCCCCGGCACCGGGACCACGACCGGGCCCGACGCGCTACGGTGGCCGCGTGTACTCCGCAGCATTCCTGGCCACGATCCCGAGCCCCGACCAAGGCGTCTGGCACCTGGGCCCGATCCCGATCCGGGCGTACGCGCTCTGCATCATCGCCGGCATCATCGTCGCGATCTGGTGGGGCGAGCGGCGCTGGGAGGCCCGGGGCGGCACGAAGGGCACGGTGCTCGACGTCGCGGTGTTCGCGGTGCCGTTCGGCCTGGTCGGCGGCCGGCTCTACCACGTCATCACCGACCCGGAGCTGTACTTCACCGAGGGCAAGAACCCCTGGAACGCCTTCGCCATCTGGGACGGCGGCCTCGGCATCTGGGGCGCGGTCGCGCTCGGCGCGGTCGGCGCGCTGATCGCCTGCCGCCGGCGGGGGATCCCGCTGCCCGCGATGGCCGACGCGATCGCGCCCGGCATCATCGTCGCGCAGGCGATCGGGCGGCTCGGCAACTACTTCAACCAGGAGCTGTACGGCGCGCACACCGACCTGCCGTGGGGCCTGGAGATCTACCAGCGCTTCGACCCGGCCACCGGAGCCCCGGACGCCCTCGGCGGCGTCGCCACCGGGCACATCCCGCTGCCGGAAAGCCCGGTGCACCCGACGTTCCTGTACGAGCTGATCTGGAACCTGCTCATCGCGCTGGTCGTGGTGTGGGCGGACCGCAAGTTCAAGCTCGGCCACGGCCGCGCGTTCGCGCTCTACGTCGCGGGCTACACCGTCGGCCGCTGCGGGACCGAACTCCTGCGCACCGACCACGCCAACCACATCCTCGGCCTGCGGGTCAACGTGTGGGTGTCGATCCTGCTGTTCGTCGGCGCGATGGCGTACTTCGTGGCCGCGGCCAAACGCGGTCCGCGCGAAGCCCCGGAGACGTTGCGCAGCAAGGGGGACGAGCGGGACGCCGCCGTCGAGTCCACTTCGGACGACGCGGAGGAGAAGGACGAGAAGCCCGCGGACACTGTGGACGCCGGGTCGTCCCCGGGCGAGAACGGCAAGCCCGAGAAGCCCTGAGCACAACGCCGGAAACGAGGCCCTTGCCCACCCTGGGCGAGGGCCTCTTTCGCGCGACCGGCGAAGGTCCGTGAGGGGAACCCTGGGGGAATCAGATTCCCTCAGGGTTCCCCTCACGGACTTGTGCGGCGCTCAGCCGAGGAACGAGCCGCCGAAGTAGTCGTCGTCATCGCCGGAGTCCTGCCGCCGGGAACGGCGGCCGGACGGCGGCGGTGTCGGGGGCGCGGACCGCTTCGGCCGGTCGCCCCGGTCGGCGAGGGGATCGGCGAAATCGTCCTCCGGCTCCGGTTCCGGAGCGCGATGCCGCGGCGGGGCGGGCGGAACCGGCGGAGCGGGCGGCTCCTCCCGCGGCGGGGCCGGGGGAGGCGGCGTCCGGTCGGCGAGCGGATTGTCGTTCGAGTACGCGTCGGGCTCCGGCGCGGGCGGGGGCGGCGGCTGCGGCCGGGAACTGCTCGCCAGCGGATCCGCGGCGGAGAACCCGGCGGGCTTGTCCGGCGTGTCCGGATACGTCGCGCGTCCGGTGTCCGACAACGGGTTCCCGGCGCCGCCGGTGCGGGCCTCGAGGATTTCCTCGGGGCTTTGGCCTTCCTCCAGCTCCTCGAGGATGTCCTTGGCCTCGCTGAGCTTTTCGTCGGCGAGGGCACGGACCTCGGGGTCGGCGAAGGCCCGGCCCGCGGCGACGTCCTCCCAGGAGAACTCGCCCGCGTCGACCTTCCGCTTGATCAGCCGCAGCTGCGCGGGAGCGTCCGGGCGCGAGGCGGCCCGTTTGATCGCCTCGATCCGTTCCGGGGTGTCGGTTTTCGGCAGCGGGCGGAGCTTGATCTTCTCCAGGTCCTTCAGCAGCTGCTGGGACTTGCGGACCGCCCGGTCGAGCGCGGCCTCGGCCTCCCGCAGCTCAGGCGTCTTCCACGCGTCGTCCGCGGTCGCGGGTTGAGACATCTCGGCAGGTCCTCCTTAGTCGATGCGGCCGTGGATCCGGCCGCTCGCCGAGCGACGGGGCGGATGGGACGGCGGATGGTTCGCGGGCGGGTGGTTCGGCTGGTTCGGCGGGTGATTCGATTGCTGCGGCGGCTGGTGGTTCTGCTGGTTCTGCGGAGGCTGGTGCTGCGGACCGTCCGGTTGGGACCGCTGGTTCTGCCCGCGCTCGCCCGAACCTTGCGACCGGTCGCCTTCGTCGCCGGAGCGGCGGTTGCCGCTGTCACCGGAATTACTGTCGCCGGAAGTGCGATCGCCTTCGTCCTCGCCGCCTTCGCGCGAGCGCCGGTTCTCCGCGTGCGCCTCGCGCGACTCGTGGACGCCGTCCTTGCCTGCTTGCACGGCGTCCTTGGCGTCCTGGCCGATGCCCTTGGCGTTCTCCTTGATGTCGCCGATGTCGCCGCCGATGTTCTTGGCGATGTCGGCGAGATCGCCGATGCTGCCGACGTCCTTGATCTTCTGCAGCTGCGACCCGATGTCCTTGATCGAGTTCCAGATGTCCTGGACCTTGGTGATGATGTCCTGGATCATCTCGATGATCGAGATCAGCGCGTTGATCAGCGGGATCAGCTCGGACAGCGCGGTGATCGCGTCGGCGATCCAGCCCGCGATCGGGATGCACGCCTCGGCGGCCATCACCAGCAGCCGGTCGATCAGGCTCTTCAGCAGGTCCAGCGCCTTGGCCGCGAGCTTCTTCGACGTGTCCGACAGCAGGTCGAAGCCCTTGGCGATCAGCGACGCGATCCCGGCCTCGGCGGCGAGCCCGGCCCGCCACCCGGCCTGCACGTACGCCTTGTGCTCCAAGGAAGCCATGCCGTGCCAGGAATCGCTGACGATCTTCTCGTTGGCGACCATCACCTCGGAGAACGCCTTCATCGCCTCGGAGATGTTGCGCCACGCCTCGGCGTCGGCCGACATCTTCGAGAAGTCGCCGGTGAGCGGTTCGATGAACTGCTGGGTGAGCGTCGTGCCGGTGAACTTCTGATACACCCACTCGACGGCCATCACCTCGACGCCGGCGTCCTTCACCAGCGCCTGGACGTCCTCGCCGGAGGTGTCCTCCGGCGGCTGCAGCAGTTCGACGATCGAGTCGCCGCGGTCGAAGTCGCCGGTGCCGCCGGGAACGCCGCCGGGCTCTCCGCCCGAACCCCCGGTGCCGCCCTCGCCGCCGTTGCCTCCGCCTTCGCCGCCCTCGCTGCCGGAACCGCCTTCGTCGCCGCCTTCGCTGCCGGAGCCGCCCTCGTCGCCACCCCGGCCGCCGCCTTCGTCGCCGCCCTCGTTGCCTCGGTCGCGACCCCGGCCGTCGCCGCCTTCTTCGCCGCCGTCCTGACCGTCCCGGCCATCGCGACCGTCTCGGCCGTCTCGCCCATCGCGACCGTCACGGCCATCCCGGCCGTGGCCGTCGTCATTGGACTGGCCGTTGCCGTCGCCCTGGCCGCGGTGCCTGCCGTTGCCGTTGTCGTCGCCGGAGTTTCCCCCGGTGCCGCTCGGATGCGTCCGGTCGTCCCCGCCGGACGGACGGCGCCCGTCCGGGCCGGTGCCGGGATGCTGGTTTCCCCCTGGATGGGTGGGCTGCTGGCCGCCCGGGGGCGGCTGGTTGCCGGGATGCGGCTGGTTTCCTCCCGGGTGCGGCTGGTTGCCGCCGGGACGGGACGGCGGATGCGTCGTCCCCGTTCCCCCGGGATGGTGGCCGCCGCCGTGCCCGCCGCCGTGCCGTGCCATGTCTGTTCCCCCTCGTCAGAACTGTGTGGTGCGGGTGCGCATCAGGCCGCGCCGCGACCGGAGCCGATGCCGTCGAACTCGTCGATGAACTTCTGGAGCAGCTGCGCGGAATTGGCGTCGTGGTGCGCGTAGGCCTGTGCCGCCTGCTTGACCCCGTCGGACAGCGAGGTCAGCCGCGAGTGTCCGAAGTCGAGAGTGCCGCCGTAAAGGTTCGCGACCAGCTGCACCACCGGCTGCAGCACCACGAACAGGCCGGTGAACCCGGACGTGTCGCACGCGGTGGAGCGCATGTAGTCGTTGATCTTGCTGATCTTCTCGTGGAGGCTGTCGAGCACCTCGGCGTACTGGTTCATCGTCTCGACGTCGACTTCTATGCCGGACATGAAAGAAACCGCCCTCCCCGTGAGCTATTCGGTTGCCGAACACTATGGCAACCGACGATCACCGAGTGTGGGCGGTTCCCGGAAATTTGTGCGATTACCTGGGAGGATCGGGCGAAGAGGACGAAGCGGGCGCATCGACTTCGTCACGCGACAGGTGCGCGAGGCCGCTCCGGGGCTTATGCTTCGCGGACCGAAGCATCTCAGAACCCATCCGGAACTACGTCGTTCCGCGCTGCCGGATCGTTACCGTTCTTCCCCGTTCGGGGAGCTCCGAGGCGCTGCTGGGGTGTTTCCCAGGTGTTAAAGTCGCGCTAACAAGCGGGCCATCGTCGTCCCGTGCGCTCCCCGCGGCCGGTTCGCCGGCCACCGCACGAAACGACGAAGGAGGTCCCTTTTCCATGATCTTCTCCGCCATCCCCGGCAAGCAGGGTCTGTACGACCCGGACACCGAGCAGGATTCCTGCGGCGTCGCCATGGTCGCCGACGTCCAGGGCCGCCGCACGCACGGCATCGTCACCGACGGTCTCGCCGCGCTCACGAATCTCGACCACCGCGGTGCCGCGGGAGCCGAGCCGACGAGCGGCGATGGTGCCGGGATCCTGCTGCAGCTGCCCGACGAACTGCTCCGCGCCGAGGCGGGTTTCCCGTTGCCCGCGGCCGGCGGGTACGCCGCCGGGATCGCGTTCCTTCCCTCCGACGACGAGCAGCGCCGCAAGGCGATCGGGCTCACCGAACGGATCGCGGCCGAAGAAGGGCTCACTGTCCTTGGCTGGCGCGAGGTTCCGGTGGACACCGACGGCGCGGAGATCGGCCCCACCGCGCGTTCGGTGATGCCGCGGTTCGCGATGCTGTTCGTGTCGCCCCCGCACGGCGAAACCGGCCTGGAGCTGGACCGGCTGGCCTTCTGCCTGCGCAAGCGCGTCGAGCACGAAAGCCTCGCTTCCGGCTGCGGCACGTACTTCCCGTCGCTGTCCGCGCGCACGATCGTCTACAAAGGCATGCTCACGCCCGAGCAGCTGCCGCGGTTCTTCCCCGATCTGCGCGATTCCCGGCTCACCAGCGCGATCGCGCTCGTGCACTCCCGGTTCTCCACCAACACTTTCCCGTCGTGGCCGCTCGCGCACCCGTTCCGGTTCGTCGCGCACAACGGCGAGATCAACACGATCCGCGGCAACCGCAACCGCATGCGCGCCCGCGAAGCGCTGCTCGAATCCGATCTGCTCCCGGGCGATCTGTCCCGGCTGTACCCGATCTGCTCGGCCGACGCGTCGGACTCGGCGTCCTTCGACGAGGTGCTGGAACTGCTCCACCTCGCGGGCCGTTCGCTGCCGCACGCGGTGCTGATGATGATCCCGGAGGCGTGGGAGAACCACACCTCGATGGACCCGCGGCGGCGCGCTTTCTACCAGTTCCACGCCAGTTTGATGGAGCCGTGGGACGGTCCGGCGTGCGTCACCTTCACCGACGGCACGCTCGTCGGCGCGGTGCTCGACCGCAACGGCCTGCGCCCGGCGCGCTGGTGGCGCACCGCCGACGACCGCGTAGTGCTGGCCAGCGAGGCCGGAGTCCTCGACGTGGCACCGGAAAACGTCGTCGCGAAGGGCCGTCTGCAGCCGGGCCGGATGTTCCTCGTGGACACCGCCGCCGGCCGGATCGTGGACGACGAGGAGGTCAAGTCCGCGCTGGCGGGCAAACAGGCCTACAGCGACTGGCTGCACGCCGGGCTGCTCAAGATCGCCGACCTGCCCGACCGCGACCACGTGGTGCAGAGCCACGATTCGGTGCTGCGCCGCCAGCTCGCTTTCGGCTACACCGAAGAAGAACTGAAGATCCTGCTCGCGCCGATGGCCGCCAACGGAGCCGAGCCGATCGGGTCGATGGGCTCGGACACCCCGGTCGCCGTGCTGTCCAAGCGGTCCCGGCTGCTGTACGACTATTTCAAGCAGAACTTCGCGCAGGTGACCAACCCGCCGCTGGACGCGATCCGCGAAGAGCTGGTCACGTCGATGAGCCGGATCATGGGGCCGGAGCGCAATCTGCTCGCGCCGGGCCCCGCGTCGTGCCGGCATCTGAATCTGCCGTACCCGGTGATCGACAACGACGAGCTGGCCAAGCTCATCCACATCAACGACGACGGCGACCTGCCCGGTTTCGCGTGCAGTGTCCTTTCCGGACTGTACGAAGTGGACGGTGGCGCGAAGGCGCTGGCGGCGGCGCTCGAACGAGTAAGGCGCGACGCGTCCGAGGCGATCGCGGCGGGCGCGCGCACGCTCGTGCTGTCGGACCGCGATTCCGACCACCGGATGGCTCCGATCCCGTCGCTGCTGCTGGTTTCCGCGGTGCACCACCATCTGGTGCGCACCAAGGAACGGCTGCGCGTCGCGCTGGTCGTGGAGACCGGCGACGCCCGCGAGGTGCACCACATCGCGCTGCTGCTCGGCTACGGCGCGGCGGCGGTGAACCCGTATCTGGCCTTCGAAACCATCGAAGACATGATCAGCCAGGGCGCGATCACCGGGATCGAGCCGGCGAAGGCGATCCGCAGCTACGTGCAGGCGCTCGTCAAGGGCGTCCTGAAGATCATGTCCAAAATGGGCATCTCGACAGTCGGCGCGTACACCGCGGCGCAGGTGTTCGAATCCCTTGGCCTGAGCCAGGAACTGCTCGACGAGTACTTCACCGGAACGTCGTCGAAGCTCGGCGGCGTCGGCCTGGACGTGCTCGCCGAAGAGGTTGCCGTTCGGCACCGCCGCGCGTACCCGGACAACCCGACCGACCGGGTCCATCGTGGACTCGACACCGGCGGCGAGTACGCGTACCGCCGCGAAGGCGAACTGCACCTGTTCACGCCGGAGACGGTGTTCCTGCTGCAGCACGCGTCGAAGACCGGGCGCGACGAGGTGTACCGCAAGTACGCCGAAGAGGTGCACCGGCTTTACCGCGAGGGCGGCACGCTGCGCGGGCTGTTCAAGTTCCGCGACGGCGCGCGCGAGCCGATCCCGCTGGACGAGGTCGAGCCCGCGTCGGCGATCCTGCGCCGGTTCAACACCGGGGCGATGTCGTACGGCTCGATTTCGGCCGAGGCGCACGAAACCCTCGCCATCGCGATGAACCGCATCGGCGGCCGGTCCAACACCGGCGAGGGCGGCGAGGATCCGGAGCGGCTGTACGACCCGCAGCGGCGCAGCGCGATCAAGCAGGTCGCCAGTGGACGGTTCGGCGTCACCAGCGAGTATCTCGTCAACGCCGACGACATCCAGATCAAGATGGCGCAGGGCGCGAAGCCGGGCGAGGGCGGGCAGCTGCCGCCGAACAAGGTGTACCCGTGGATCGCGCGCACGCGGCATTCGACGCCGGGCGTCGGGCTGATTTCCCCGCCGCCGCACCACGACATTTACTCCATTGAGGACCTGGCGCAGCTGATCCACGACCTCAAGAACGCCAACGAGAAGGCCCGCATCCACGTGAAGCTGGTGTCCTCGCTGGGCGTCGGCACGGTCGCGGCGGGCGTGTCCAAGGCGCACGCGGACGTCGTGCTGATTTCCGGGCACGACGGCGGCACCGGCGCGTCGCCGATGAACTCGCTCAAGCACGCGGGCACCCCGTGGGAGATCGGGCTCGCCGAAACGCAGCAGACGTTGCTGCTCAACGGTTTGCGCGACCGGATCACGGTGCAGGTGGACGGTGCGATGAAGACCGGCCGCGACGTCGTGATCGCGGCGCTGCTCGGCGCCGAGGAATACGGTTTCGCGACGGCCCCGCTGGTGGTCGCGGGCTGCATCATGATGCGCGTGTGCCACCTCGACACGTGTCCGGTCGGCGTTGCCACGCAGAGCCCGGAGTTGCGCAAGCGCTACACCGGGCAGGCCGACCACGTGGTGCGGTACTTCGAGTTCGTCGCCGAAGAAGTACGGGAAACCCTGGCACAGCTGGGTTTCCGGACGCTCGACGAAGCGATCGGGCACGCCGAGATGCTCGACACCGACGAAGCCGTGCAGCACTGGAAGGCTTCCGGGCTCGACCTCAGCCCGGTCTTCGACATGCCCGCGGAAACGCCGTACGGCGGCTCGAAGCGGCGGGTGCGCGAGCAGGACCACGGTCTGGCGCACGCACTCGACCGCACGCTCATCCAGCTCGCCGAGGCGGCGCTGGAAGACGCGCACCCGGTGCGCCTGGAACTGCCGGTGCGCAACGTGAACCGCACTGTCGGCACGCTGCTCGGCTCGGAGATCACCCGCCGCTACGGCGGCGAGGGACTGCCGGAGGACACGATTCACGTGCGGCTCACCGGTTCGGCCGGGCAGTCGCTCGGCGCGTTCCTGCCGCGCGGCATCACGCTGGAAATGGTCGGCGACGCCAACGACTACGTCGGCAAGGGGCTGTCCGGCGGCCGGATCGTGGTCCGCCCGCATCCGGACGCGAGCTTCGCCGCCGAACAGCAGACGATCGCGGGCAACACGCTGGCCTACGGCGCGACGTCCGGCGAGCTGTTCCTGCGCGGCCAGGTCGGCGAACGGTTCTGCGTCCGCAACTCCGGCGCGACGGTCGTGGCCGAGGGCGTGGGCGACCACGCGTTCGAGTACATGACCGGCGGCCGCGCGGTGGTGCTCGGCCCGACCGGGCGGAACCTGGCGGCCGGGATGTCCGGCGGCAGCGCGTTCGTGCTCGATCTGGACCCGGCGAAGGTCAACCGGGAGATGGTGGACCTGCTTCCGCCTGCCCCGGAGGATCTGGCCTGGCTCAAGCAGATCGTGCAGCGGCACCACGACCTCACCCGCTCGGCCGTGGCCGCGTCGCTCCTGGGCGACTGGACCCGGCGCGCGGCGGCGTTCACCAAGGTGATGCCGCGCGACTACCAGCGGGTCCTCGATGCGGCGAAGGCAGCTCGCGCTGCCGGCCGCGATGTCGACGAAGCGATCATGGAGGCGGCTCGTGGCTGACCCCACCGGTTTTCTCAAGCACCAGCGGCAAGAGCCGAAGAAGAAGTCCTACGAGGAACGGCTTTCCTCGTGGGGCGAGGTCTACGCGGACGTCCCGCCGGACGAGCGCAACGAGCAGGTGCGCACGCAGGCGTCGCGGTGCATGGACTGCGGCATCCCGTTCTGCCACTCCGGCGGTTCCGGTTGTCCGCTCGGCAATCTGATCCCGGAATGGAACGACCTCGTCCGCCGCGGCGACTGGGCGGCGGCCAGCGATCGCTTGCACGCCACCAACAATTTCCCGGAATTCACCGGGAAGCTGTGCCCCGCGCCGTGCGAGGCGGGCTGCGTGCTGTCGATCTCGCCGTTGTCCGGCGGGCCGGTGGCGATCAAACGCGTCGAGGAGACGATCGCGGCGCAGTCGTGGGAAGCCGGATACGTGCAGCCGCAGGTGGCCGAGGTGTCCTCGGGCCGCAAGGTGGCCGTCGTCGGCTCCGGCCCGGCCGGGCTCGCCGCGGCGCAGCAGCTGACCCGCGCGGGCCACGAGGTCACCGTCTTCGAGCGGGACGACCGGCTCGGCGGCCTGCTGCGGTACGGCATTCCCGAGTTCAAAATGGAGAAGAAGGTCCTCGACCGCCGTCTGGCGCAGCTGCGCAAGGAGGGCACGAAGTTCGTCACCGGCTGCGAGGTCGGCGTCGATCTGTCGGTGGAAGACCTGCGCGCGCAGTACGACGCCGTGGTCCTCGCCGTCGGCGCCCTGCGCGGCCGTGACGACCGCACCACGCCCGGCCGTTCCCTTTCCGGGATCCACCTGGCGATGGAACATCTGGTGCCGGCCAACAAGTTCGTCGAAGGCGACGGCCCGTCCCCGGTCGACGCGAACGGCAAGCACGTCGTGATCATCGGCGGCGGCGACACCGGCGCGGACTCCTACGGCACCGCCACCCGGCAGGGCGCGCTGTCGGTCACCCAGCTCGACCAGTACCCGACGCCGCCGCAAACCCGCGACGACGAGCGGTCGCCGTGGCCGACCTGGCCCTACATCCTGCGCACCTATCCCGCGCACGAGGAAGCGGGCGAGCGGAAGTTCGCGGTGGCCGTGAAGCGGTTCGTCGACGACGGCAACGGGCACGTCAAAGCCGTGGAACTGCAGGAAGTCCGCGTGCAGAAGGACCCGGAAACCGGCCGCCGCGAGGTCATCCCGGTCAACGAAGAGGTCGAAACGCTGCCCGCGGACCTGGTCCTGCTGGCGATCGGCTTCGAAGGCGTCGAGGAAATGCCGCTGCTGGAAGGCCTCGACCTCACGCTGACCCGCCGAGGCACCCTCTCGTGCGGTGCGGACTGGCAAACGGAAACCCCCGGAGTCTTCGTCTGCGGCGACGCCCACCGCGGCGCGTCGCTCGTGGTGTGGGCCATCGCCGAAGGCCGCTCGGTCGCGGCCGCGGTGGACACGTTCCTGACCGGGGCTTCGGACCTGCCCGCCCCGGTGCACCCGACCGCATTGCCGCTCGCGGTGGTGTGATCGGTTCCAGCTCGGGCCTCGGCGCAACGGCGCGCCGGGGCCCGTTTCTTTACGCTGGATGTCGTGCGAATCGGCGAACTAGCCCGGAAGACCGGAGTCAGTGCCCGCTCGTTGCGGTACTACGAGCAGCAGGGTCTGGTGCGGAGCACTCGGTCCGCGGGCGGGCAGCGGCTTTACCTTGCGTCGGAGGTCGAACGAGTCGAGCTGATCCGCCGGTTGTTCGACGCGGGCTTGCACAGCAAGGTGATCGCCCGCCTGCTGCCGTGCGTGCACAGCGACGCCGTGGACGTCATCGAAGATGCTTTCACCACAATGGTTTCCGAACGCGACCGGCTGACCGCGGACATCGCCCGGCTTGCCGAGGCCCGCGACGCCCTGGACGTCCTGATCGAAGCGAACACCCGGTACCGGCAGGGTGCGGGCAGTTCGTGCTAGATGCTGATGACTAGCTTGCCCGAGGCGTGCCGGGATTCGACCAGCGCCAGCGCTTCCTGCGCCCGGGCCAGCGGATAGGTCCCGGTGATGTGCGGATCGAGCCGCCCCTCGGCCATCAGCTCGGCGACCCGCTCCAGACTCGTGCGATCGAGACGGCGATGAACTGATGCGCCACCGAGTTCCGTTACCGACGGGTCCCCGGCCGCGATGAGCTTCTTTCCCAGCGGGGCGACAGTGCGCAGGGATTCGCCGCCGACAGTGTCGACCACGGCGTCGAATCTGCCCTCGACGCTGTCCGCGGTGTAGTCGACAAATCTCGCCCCGTACTTCGTCGCGAGATCCCGCTTGGCCGTGCTGCCCGTGCCTGTCACGACGAGCCCCCGGTCCCGCGCGAGCTGGGCTACCGCGATCCCGACTCCGCCGCCGATCCCGTTCACCAGCAGCGACGCGCCCTTCGGCAGGTCGAGCTGATCGAGCACGTCCAGCGCGGTGGTGCCCGAGACGGGGATGGTCGCCGCCCAGGTCCACGGCAGAGTGTCCGGGATGCGAGCAGTGGACTCGCCGAGCAGCAGCGTCGTTTCCGCATAGGTGCCCGCCCCGGTCAGGGCGAACCCGGCGACCCGGTCGCCGACGTCGAGCCCGGTCACGTCGTCGCCGGTCGCGAGCACCGTTCCGGCCGCTTCCATCCCCAGGACCTGGGGAAACGGCAGGTGCCCGTTCAGCTCGGGGACGTGCCCGGACCGCAGCAGGTGATCGAGCGGATTCACCCCTGCTGCTGCGACTCGGACGAGAACCTCTTCGGGGCCGGGCACCGGGTCCGGCCGCTCGAAGAACTCCTGGACGTCGGCGGCGCCGAACGCCCGATATCCCAAGGCAGTGCCCATCAGGTACCTCTCCTGCAAGGTCATTTCGGGAACGACGCTATTTCTTGACACCGGTGTCACCTTCCATCCAATGTGACCCGGCCGACACGCTTCGTGCGAAGCTGAACCGTCGGAGGGGGACGCCAGGTGAACGACGACGAGCGGATCACGAACCAGGTCCTGGGTCCGGTCACGGGCAAGGTCGTGCAGATCGGCCACGCCGATTCGGTCACCTACGTCGGTACTCCGCCCGCCCAGTCCCGCTACCGGCAATGGGTGCGCCAGGTAGCCCCGGAACAGCTCGTCGGCCGCGAGGCGGAGCTGGCTGAACTCGCCCGGTTCTGCACCGCCCCGGACGGTGCCCCTGCGTACGTCTGGTGGCGCGCGGCTCCCTGGACGGGCAAGTCGGCCTTGATGGCCTCATTCGTCCTCTCGCCGCCCGACGGGGTGCGGGTGGTGTCGTTCTTCGTCACGGCGCGTTCGCTCGGCGACGACACGCGTGAGGCGTTCGTGGACGTCGTCCAGGAGCAATTGGCCGAAGTCCTCGGCGCGGCGAAGGACCCCGAAGCTCGAAACCTCAACGCGGTCTTCGCCGAAGCCGCCGCACACTGCCGAAACCGCGGCGAGCGTCTTGTGCTGGTCGTAGACGGCCTGGACGAGGACCGCGGCGCAAGCTCCGGCGGACACAGCATCGCCGCCCTGTTGCCGTTTCCGGAAAACGGCCTCCGCGTGATCGTCGCGAGCCGTCTCAACCCGGACGTGCCGCCCGATGTGCGCGGGGATCATCCCTTGCGCGCGCCCGGCATTGAGCGCTCTCTGGCACCTTCGCCCGCAGCTGTCGCGGCGAAGGCCGACATGGAGCGGGAACTCGACGGGCTGCTTCAAGACCAAGAGGACCTGCTGGGCTTCCTCGTCGCCGCTCGCGGCGGACTCAGCAGCGACGATCTGGCGCAGCTGACTCAGCGACGCCCACGCGACGTCGAACGGGTGCTGAACAGCGCGGCGAGCCGGTCGTTCACCCGCCGTCCGGCGCATTGGCGGCCACGCGAGGCCCCGGCGGTTTTCCTGCTGGGCCATGAAAATCTGCACCGCGAGGCCGTCGAAGCCCTCGGCGGCGAACTGTCCCGGTACCGCGCGGCGATCGACGAATGGGCCGCCGGGTACCGGTCGGCGGGCTGGCCGCCGGACACTCCCCAATTCCTGCTGCGCGGCTACTTCCGGCTGGTCCAGGAAAGCGGCGACCCGACCGCGCTAGTAGATCTCGCGGGAGACCCGGCGAGGCACGAACGCCTGCTGGACGTCTCCGGCGGCGACCTGGCCGCGATGGGAGAGCTGGACGCCGCCCGCGCGGCTCTGCTCGCTTCCGACGAACCCGATCTGGTCCGGCTGATCATGATGGACACGTACCGGGACAATTTCCGCGAACGCAACAAGATCACGCCGGAGCGCTTGCCCGTGGTGTGGGCCGCATTGGGGCAGTTCGACCACGCGGTGGCGCTGGCACAGTCCATGATTGATCCCGCGTCGCGCACGCGAGCGCTGCGCGAGCTGGCCGGAGAGCTGGTCCGCACCGGAGAGCCCGAGCGGGCCGAGCAATTGGCCGAGGACGAGCACGATCCGGACCTGCGCGACGCCCTGCTCGCGGAAACCGCCGTGACTTTGGTGCACTGCGGAAAGCACGCAGCGGCCGCACGTATCGCCGACCGGGCCAGCGCGGATCGGCGCCGGCGGATCGCTGCGGTGACCGCTGCCGTCCGCGAGCTGGATTTCTCCAGGGCTGGGCAGCTGGCCGGGGAGATTTCCCGGAAAGACCTCAGGGACTGGACGCTCAGTGAACTGGCGCTGCTGGCTGTCGGCGACCTGGACGCGGCAGCCGAACTGGCTGGCGCCATCGCGCACGAAGTGCGTCGCCGCGAAACCTTCGGGGAGCTGGCGCAGCGGCTCGTCCGGGCAGGCGAGATCGACCGGGCTCGAGCGTTCGCGCAGGAGCACGGTGCGGCCGGGGTGTTGTTCCACCTCGACCTTACCGCCGAACTCGCGGCGTCGGACGACCTGGCCGTAGCTGTCGGCGAGAGGTTCGACGAGGCGGACCGCGAGCACCGGTTCGTGCCTGTCCTGGTCGAGTTCCTGGTCGCGACGGACAGGCTGCGGGACATTCCCGCGGTGCTGGCCTCGATGACCAACCCGTTCGTCCGGCGCACGGCGCTCCTCCGGTTCGTCCAGGCCCTCGTGGCCGCGGGCGAGGCCGATCGGGCTTTCCAGTGGACGGCGCAGTACCTTTCCACCCGCCGGTCGGCCTTCGAGCTGCAAGACGACGCGCGCCGGTTCGTGATACTGGCGGACGCCCTGCTGGCGGCGGGGGATCGCGTCCGTGCCCGCCAGGCGGCGGAGCGCGCGGAAGCGATGACCCGCCGTCCGGCGGACGATCCGCGTGCGGCAGCGGCGATCGGCGCGCTGAGCAAGACCGTCGTCGCGGCAGGCGACGTGCGCCGCGCTGAGTTGCTCGCTCCTCTGGTGCGCTCGGAATGGCAGGGGCTGAAGGAAATCAAGTCGCTGGCGAGTCTTCTCGCCGGACAAGGAGATCCGCGGACCGCAGAGAAGCTGATTTGCGGCGTCAATTTCTGGACGGCGATGCGGGAACCGCTGATCCTGCTCGTCCGCAGGCTCCGGGCCGCGGGCGACCACGCCGGGCTGGCCCGGCTCGCGGACTACGTCCGGGGCCGGGTGAAGGAGACGCCCCGGGACCGGCAGTTCGGCTGGAGCGACTGGCACGCGGTCATCGTGATGCTGGCCGCCGTGGGCGAACCCGCTGAGGTCGTCGAACTGGTCGCCGCCAGTTCGACGGTTGTGGACGTCGGCGTCGCGATCGAGGACGCGATCGCGGACCTGGCGGCACGAGGAGAGGCCGCCGCTGCTCTCGAGCTGTGCGGATACCTGACCGAGCGCAGACTGGCGCAGGTCCAGCGGATTCTCGTCCGGGGCCTTGCCGGGGCCGGGCATCTCGACCAGGCCGAGGCCGTCATCGAGAGCGTCGAAGACGATCAAGAACAGGAACGCTTGATCCTTGCGTTCCTCCCGGAACTCGCCAAACACGACCTGCCCCGGGCGCTGGCGCGAACCCGGCTTGTCGAAGCCGAGGAGGATCGCGCCCGCGTCCTGGTCGAGGTCTCCGCCGCCGCCCCGCCGGACGAACGCCGCCGCATCCTCGCCGAAGCAGTCAGCCTCGACCACTGGTCCGTCATCGTCCCAGCCCTCGACACCGAAGAACTGGCCGGTCTCCTGGACGTAGCCGACCGCTTCGGCGCCCTCTACCGCCAAGAAGACCCGGACGCGTGACCCTCGACGCCCACCGCCCCGGGCAAACCCGGCAGACCCTATCCTGAGACGCGTGAACTGGACAGTCGACGTTCCCGTAGACACTCTCCCCGAGCTGCCGCCGTTGCCTCCTGAGCTGCGGGACCGCCTCGACACCGCCTTGTCGCTGCCCGCCGCGCAGCAGCCGGAGTGGCCGGACGTCGCGCTGGCCAAGCGGGTGCGCGGCGTGCTGGAGAGTGTGCCGCCGATCACCGTGCCCGCCGAGATCGACCGGTTGAAGAGCCGGCTCGCCATGGTGGCTCGCGGCGAGGCGTTCCTGCTGCAGGGCGGGGACTGCGCGGAGACGTTCGAGTCCAACACCGAACCGCACATCCGGGCGAATCTGCGCACGCTGCTGCAGATGGCCGTCGTGCTCACCTACGGGGCCAGCCTGCCGGTGGTGAAGGTCGGCCGGATCGCCGGCCAGTACGCGAAGCCGCGCTCGTCCGGCACCGACGCGCTCGGGCTGCCGGTCTACCGCGGCGACATCATCAACTCGCTCGTCGCCAAGCCGGAGCTGCGGGTGCCGGACCCGGGCCGGATGATCCGCGCCTACGCGAACGCCGGCGCGGCGATGAACCTGGTCCGCGCGCTCACCGGGGCCGGCATGGCCGACCTGCACCAGGTGCACGACTGGAACAAGGACTTCGTGTCCTCCTCTCCCGCGGGGGAGCGGTACGAGGCGCTGGCCGCCGAGATCGACCGCGGCCTGCGGTTCATGAACGCCTGCGGCGTCACCGACACCTCGCTGCAGTACACCGAGATCTTCGCCAGCCACGAGGCACTGCTGCTCGACTACGAGCGCGCGATGCTGCGGCTGGACCAGGCGGACGCGGCGAACCCGAAGCTGTACAACCTGTCCTCGCACTTCCTGTGGATCGGCGAGCGCACCCGGCAGCTGGACGGCGCGCACATCGCGTTCGCCGAGCTGCTGGCGAACCCGATCGGGCTCAAGATCGGCCCGACGACCACGCCCGAGCAGGCGCTGGAGTACGTCGAGCGGCTCGACCCGCGCAGCGAGCCGGGCCGGCTCACGCTGATCTCCCGGATGGGCAACGGCAAGGTCCGCGAGGTGCTGCCGGCGATCGTGGAGAAGGTCGAATCCTCCGGGCACAAGGTCATCTGGCAGTGCGACCCGATGCACGGGAACACGCACGAGTCGTCCACCGGCTACAAGACCCGGCACTTCGACCGCATCGTCGACGAGGTGCAGGGCTTCTTCGAGGTGCACCGCAAGCTCGGCACCTACCCCGGCGGCATCCACGTCGAACTGACCGGCGAGGACGTCACCGAATGCCTCGGCGGGGCGCAGGAAATCTCCGACGTCGACCTCTCCGGCCGCTACGAGACCGCGTGCGACCCCCGGCTCAACACCCAGCAGTCGCTGGAGCTGGCCTTCCTGGTCGCGGAGATGCTGCGCGGCTGACCTTCCGCCTCGTGAGCGCCGGTCCGGCACCGTCGCTCACGAGGCGTCCAGCAGTTCCGCCGCCGCTTTGGCCACCGCGTCGCGCAGCGACCCGAGGTCGGCGACCGCGTCCGCGTTCGCCTGCAGTCCGATGTGGACACTGTCGAGGCAAGGCACCACCGCGATGCCCACCGCCTGGTGCGGGGCCAGCGGCACGAACGGGTACACCTGCGCCAGCGGCGCACCGGCGAGCGCGTGCCGGGCGGACGGCACTGGAACGGTCGTCACCACCAGGTCGAACAGCAGCGGCGCGGCCAGCCCGGCGGTCCGCGTTCCCAGCCAGTGCAGCGCCGCGGGCATCCGTTCGGCCAGCAGCGGAATGGCCCCGGCTCCGCGCGAAGGGCCGGCGGCTTTGTTGCGCTCCATCGAGGCGCGCACCTCGGCCAGCCGCCGCACCGGATCGTCCATTCCGACCGGCAGATCGCACAAATAGCCGGAAAGCTTGTTCCCGCCCAGCTGCTCAGCAGCCCGCCCGCGCACGCTCACGGGAATCAGCGCGCGCACCGAGCGTCCTTCCGCGCGAATGCCGCGATTGACGAGCCATTCGCGCAACGCGCCGGACAGCACCGCGAGCACCACGTCGTTCGTGGTCCCGCCGTGCGTCCGCCGGATCCGGCGAAGATCGGCCGCGGCCAGCCGGGCGAAACCGAGGCGCCGTTCGGCGGTGGCGGGTGCGGCCAGCGGCAGGCACGGCGGACGGGCCGCCCGGACCACCGACGACGCGATTCCCGCTGCCTCCCACGTGTCCCGCACCGCGCTCATCGGCGAACGAGGCCGCGGGATCGCCGGCTCGGGCTCCGGGACCGGCGATCCGTCGAGCAGTCCGACCGTGACGGCGTACGCGCCCGCGCCGTCGGTGAGCGCGTGGTGCAGTTTTAGCAATACCGCGAAGGCTCCGTCCGGAAAACCTGTCACCACAGTGAGTTCCCACAACGGACGGTGCGGGTCAAGCGGTTCGGCGATCCACCTCGCCGCGAACTCCGGCAGCGGGTCCGGGTCGTACAGCGTGGTCAGCCGGTGGTGCCGAATGTGTTTTACTGCACGGAAATCGGGGTCGTCCACCCAGGCGGCGGAGCCCGGCGGGAACAGTCCGGCGCGGATTTTCCGGCGCAGCGGCGGAATATTCGCCGCCCGCCGCGCGAGCAGTGCGGTCAGCCGGTCCGGATCGACCGGCTCCTCCGGCGCGAAAAGCAGGGCCGCGCCGAAGTGCATCGGCGCGGTTTCCCTTGCGAGGCAAAGAAAAGCGACATCGAGCGAGCTGAGCGGGACAGGCGTCATGGTCCACCTTCCAACGTCCGTCGTCGAGTGCGAAGGCTGAGGGCGAATGTCACGACACTACTCGCGTGTGACCGGCGGACGGCCGTTATGTTTCGCTGGCGCTAATTTCCGGCTTTTTTCACTCGCCTGGGGCACGGCGCGGCTGCCGCCGCGGCAGACCGGGCGCGGCGGCTTCGTCCATCCCGGCGGTTTCGGTCACCTCGGCGGCGATCTGGCGCATCGCGACACCGTTGCCCGGCCGCTTCGGCAGTCCCGGCCACAGCTCCCCGGCGTCGAGCGCCGCGGCGCGCAGCCGTCCGCCGTCGAGTTTGGTGTGCGTTTCCGGGATCTCGCGGTCGAGCCACTGCACGATCACCTTCAGCGGACCGGCGCTGGGCAGCGGCCACACGAAAACCGGGTGCTCGTAGTGGAATTCCGACCCGCTGCCGTCCTCGACGCGCAGCACCGGCTCGTGCGGTTCGCCCGCGCTGGGCACCGAAACGGTTTCGGAGCTGGCCCGGCCGCCGTCCGGGAACAGCACGCCGACCAGCAGCGAGTTGTAGTCCGGGATGCGCCGGTGGCCGATCAGCGGCGCGCCGTCCATGCGGTCGCGCGAGTACACCGCGATCCGCAGCGTCATCGCCTCCGGCCACACCTCGACCGCGCGCAACGCCACGATGGTGCGCTCGGACCGGCCCAGCGGCGTCGCCCACGGCAGCAGCGCGGGCACGATGTGGTCGGCGGGCGGGCCGGTCCACGGACGGCCCTCGTAGCCGAACAGCTCCCGTTCCCGGACCGGGAACAGGGGGCGTTCGCGAGGGCCGTCCGTGAAGAAGCTCATCAGTCCTCGCGAGGGGCGAGACCGCCGTCGGATTCGGGCTTCTTGGCGCCCATGGCGTCCATCAGCTGGCGGGCGAGGCCGAGGCCCGTGCCGCCGAGGGAGAGCGCCTTGGTGAACATGTCCGACATCCCGTCCGCGCCGTTCAGGACCACCATGTGGTCGACATTGCTGAAGGCCTGAGCACCGGCTTCGACGATCTCCGGCCACCGCTCAGCCAGCTGTTGTGCTACCACAGCCTCCTGGTTCTCCGCCAGTGCGGCCGCGCGCGCCTTGATCGACTCGGCCTCGGCGAGCCCCTTCGCTTTCGCCGCTTCGGCTTCGGCCAGACCCTTGGCTTTCGCCGATTCGGCGTCCGCGAGGCCCTTTGCCCTGGCCGCCGCCGCTTCGGCTTCACCCGTGGCCTTCGTCGCACTCGCGCTGGCTTCCGCCCGGGCCTTCGTGGCTTGCGCCTCGGCGTCCGCCGCCGTTTTCACCCGGGTGGCGTCCGCGCCCGCCCGCAGTTCGGTTTCCTTCGCTTGGGCCTGCGCGCGGGCGATCTGCGCGTCGCGTTCCGCGTCGGCGGTGGTGCGCGTTTCGTACGCCTTCGCGTCAGCCGGCTTGCGGACCTGCGACTGCAGCCGCTGCTCGGACAGCGCCGCCTCCAGTTCGGCGGCCCTGGTCTCCTGGACCACGACCTCCTGGCGCGCGGTCGCCTCGGCCAGCGGGCCGGACTGGCTCGCCTTCGCCTTGGCCTGGTCCACCTCGGCCTGGTACCCGGCCTGCTGGATCTGGCTTTCCCGGATCGCGCCCGCCTTGCGCGCGGCGGCGACCTGCTCGGCCTCGGTGGCCTCCTGGTCGCGCTGCGCCTCGGCGATCCGCGCGGCGGCGGCGATCGCGGCCGCGTGCGGTTTGCCGAGGTTGACGATGTAGCCGGACTCGTCGTCGATCTCCTGGATCTGCAGCGAGTCCACGATCAGCCCGAGCTTGATCATCTCGGTCGCCGACGACTGGCGGACCTCGCCGGTCAGCGCGTCGCGGTTGTGGATCATCTCCTCGATGGTCAGCCCGCCCACGATCGAGCGCAGATGCCCGGAGAACAGCTCGTGGATGGTGTCGTTCATGCCCTTCTGCTGGTCGAGGAACCGGCGGGCGGCGTTGGCGATCGAGGCGAAGTCGTCGCCGACCTTGTAGATCACGACCGCGCGCACGGTGACCGGGAGGCCCTGTTTCGTCACGCAGGAGACCTGCAGGTTCACGCCCCGGGTGTCCAGCGACAGCCTGCGCGCGGTCTGGAAGCCGGGCAGCACGTTCACGCCCCGGCCGGTGACGATCTTGAACCCGAGGCTGTCGGCGGTTTCGGTGCGTTCGACGCGGACGCCCCAGCCGGAGATGATGAGCGCTTCGTTCGGCTCCGCGACCTTGTAGAGGATCCGCAGGAGCCCGAACAGCAGGATCACGGCCACGACCGCGATCACCGCGATGACCCAGATTTGCATAGCCCTCGCCGCACTTTCCGTAGTCAGCTGGACGGCGCTCGCCGCGTCGTCAGCACTGCGACGCGGTCAAGCTCGCAACGGTTGCCACCTTTCCACGTAGACCGTGCGCGGCGGCTCGAAATCGACCACCAGAACGGGTGTGCCCACGGCGAAACTGGCCTCCGGCTCGGCCGGATAGGCGTAGAAGGCCTCGGTGCCGCCGCGGACGCTGAGCAGCACCTCGCCGATCAGCCCCGGCCCGACGGTGCCGGTCACCCGGCCGCGGCTGCCGATCATCCGCCGAACCCGCGGATCTTGACCTTCGTCCCCTTGGGCACGAACGTCCCCGGGGCCGGGTCCTGCTGCAGGACGAAGTCGAAGCCGCCGTGCCCGTGCCCGTCGCCGCCCTTGCGGTCGACCTCGAGCCCGGCCTGTTTGAGGGCGTCCGCGGCCTGGTCGAACGGGCGGTACCGGACGTCCGGGACCTGCACCGCGTTGGAGACGTAGACCTTGACCTTCTTGCTGCCCGGCGAGCCCGCCGCCGGGTCGGTGCGGGTGACCGCGCCCGCCGGCACGCTCTGCGAGAACTCCTCGCCGCCGTCCTGCGGTTCGAACCCGGACTGCTTGAGGATCTGGAACGCCTCGTCCTTGGAGCGCCCGGAGACGTCCGGGACCGGCGGAAGCGGCTCCGGGCCCTTGGACAGCACCAGCGTGACCTGGCCGCCCACGTCCACCGGGGTGCCCGCGGCCGGGCTCACGCTCACGACGGTGCCCTGCGGCGCGGTGTCGCTGTACTCCGGCGTGCCCTGGACGACGGTGAGCTTCTGCTCCTGGATCGCCTTCGTGGCCGTGTCGAGCGCGGTGCCGACGCGGATGTCCGGCACCTTCGGCTTGCCCTTCGAGACCACCACGGACACGGTGGCGTCCTGGGCGAGCGTGGTGCCAGGGGCCGGGTCGACCTTGATCACCTTGTTGGCGTCGACGGTGTTGTCGAACTCCTGGCTGTAGCGCGGGTTCAGCTTCGCCGCGCGCAACTGGTCGCCCGCCTCGGCCTGGCTCAGCCCGGCGAGCTTCGGCACGGTGGTGGTCGTCGGCTTGGAGTCGCTGAGGATGAACGCGAACGCGCCGATCAGCCCGCCGAGCACCAGCACCCCGGCGACCGCCAGCGCGATCAGCTTGCGCTTGTCGCGCGGTTTCCGCGGTTCGTCCGGGGCGGGCGGGGGCACGGCCGCGGCGGGCGGCGGACCGGCCGGGGGAGGGGCGGCGGGCGCGGCGCGGGTCAGCGCGCGCGTGCCGCGAGGCCCGGAGACCGGCATGGTCTGCTGAACCGCCGGGATGTTCGGGAGCGTGCGTTCGACGTCGGACACCCGGTCGCCGTCCGGCGGCGGGGGCACCGGCACCGCGACCGGCTGCAGCCCCAGCTCCGCGCGCGCGGCCTGCAGCTGCGCCAGGAACTCCCCGGCGTCGGCCGGGCGCTGCTCCGGGTCGCGGCGGGTGGCGCGCAGGATCAGGTCGTCGAGCACCGGCGGCAGGTCCGGCCGCAGTTCGCCCGGGCGCGGCACGTCGTCGTTCACGTGCCGGTAGGCGACCGAGATCGCGGTGTCGCCGGTGTAGGGGAGGCGGCCGGTGAGCATCTCGTACAGCAGGATGCCCGCCGCGTAGACGTCGCTGCGGGCCGTGGTGTCCCCGGTGGCGACCTGTTCGGGGGCCAGGTAGCCGACGGTGCCCAGGATGACGCTCGAGCTGGTGGTGCCCGCGCTGGCCACCGCGCGGACCAGGCCGAAGTCGCCGACCTTGACCACGCCGCCGGCCAGCTGCCCGCTGCGGCCGATCAGCACGTTCTCGGGTTTGACGTCGCGGTGCACCAGCCCGGCGGCGTGCGCGGCGGCCAGCGCGGCCAGCACCGGCTCCGCCACGCTCAGCGCGAGCGAGACGTCCAGCTGGCCCTGCTCGTCCAGCAGGTCGCGCAGCGTGCCGCCGTTGACCAGCTCCATCACCAGGAAGGCGAGGCCGGTGTCCCCGCCAGCCGGGGCGTCGAAGCCCTGGTCGTGCACGGCCACCACGTTCGGGTGGTGCAGCTGGGCGGCCGAACGCGCTTCGCGCACGAACCGGTCGACGAACGACCGGTCGTCGGCGAACCGCGGATCCATGATCTTGATCGCCACCGCCCGGTCGAGGCGGGTGTCGAGGCCCCGGTAGACGGCCGACATCCCGCCCCTGGCCAGCAGCTGGTCAACGCGGTACCGGCGTTCGAGCAGGGTGCCGACGAGGCTGGGCTGGGTGCGCGTCACGGTGGGCAATCGTACGGAAGGGCGCGCGTGCCGGGGCGGGTCACCCGTGCGTAGCAGTGGGCCGGACGGGGCAATGTGGCAGAGTGTCACGTGTGAGTGGGATTCCTGTCGCCGACGACATCCTCGACGCCGCGGTCGCGGTCAAGCCGTTGCCGGAGGTCGCGGCCGCTTTGGGGGTGTCGGCCAACAAGGTGCGCCAGATGCTGCGGGACGGCGAGCTGATCGCTGTCCGGCGCAAGGGCGAACTCTGCGTGCCCGGCGATTTCTTCGTGAAGGACGGCGTCGTCAAGGGGCTGGCCGGCACCATCACCGTGCTCGCCGACTCCGGGTTCAGCCGCACCGAGATGCTGCGCTGGCTCTTCACCGCCGACGACACGCTCCCGGGCAGCACCCCGGTCAACGCGCTGCGCACCAGCCACGGCACCGAGGTCAAGCGGCGCGCGCAAGCGATGGCGTTCTAGCCGTTCCCGCACTGCTCCGGACGGGCTGACAACAATTGCCGTTCCGGACAGAAACCGCGTTTTTCGTTGACGCGGTCAATTGGTCCAGTCCATCGTCGGAAACCGTCCTGAAAATCCTGCTCGGCCGCATGCTGGAGAGGAGCATCGGGCATGGGAGGACGGGTTTCCGGAAGACGCTGTGCTGTCGGACGCTGGGCTGTCGCGCCGGTTCTGCTGGTACTGGGCGGTTCCGTTGTGCTGGCACCACCCGCGGTCGCCGCGAGCGCGCCTTTCGCGGCGACACCGCAAGCGCGGGAAGTGACGCTCCCGACGGGGGACCGGCTGACGGTTTTCCCGGGGCCGAACGGCGGTACGAATTACGCCTTTTCGTCGCCGCCGCGCACCGCATTCCAGTCGTATCAAGCCGACGGCGGCGACCGTTATGTCATTCCGGGCGATGCCGTTCCGTTTCTCGGGAAGCTGGACAAATCGCTGTTCGACGTCACGCTGCTGGCCCGGACGCAGTCCGGGAAAACGCCTTTGGAGCTGACTTTCCCGGCTGGCTCCGCTCCGTCGTCCCTGCCCGGCATCACGCTCACCTCCTCCGCCGGGAACACCGCGACCGGGTACCTCGCGTCGGCCGCCGATTTCACCGCTGACCTGCACCGGCGCCTCGCCGCCGACGCGGCCGCCGGACGTCCGGCCGGCAGCAGCGCGCTGCCCGCGACGATCCGGCTGGCCGGTGCGCCCCGCGAACAGCAGCCGCGCTATCCGATGAAGATCCTCGAACTCCGCCTCGCCGATCTGCAGGACCGGCCGGTCAGCGGCATCCTGTCCCTGATCAACACCGACTCGGCGGCCAAGCTGGTGCGGCACGTCGAGGTCGAGGGCGTCACCCGGATCGCGGTTCCCGAGGGGCATTACGCCGCGTCCGCGACCTTCTCCGACGTCGACAGCACCGGCAGCGTGACCGCCACGCGGACTTCGTGGGTCGAGGGGTTCGTCGTCGGGGACGCGCCGGGCGTGCAGACCTTGACCGTCGAAGAGAAGTACGCGACCGCCGAGGTCAAGGTGGCCGCGCCGAAGTCGACCACGCAGGACTCGATCACCACCAACTACTTCCGCGAGGACTCGACCGGCCGCGGCTTCGCGATCGGCATCGCGGGCAGCACGACCAGGCAGTACGTGCGGCCGGTGCCGAAACCGGCTCAGGGCGTGCTGCACTACGTCGTGCAATGGGGCGGCAAAGCGCCCAGGCCCGAGGACCGGTACCGCGTCGATCTTTCGTTCGCCAGCGAGGGCATCGCCGAGAACCAGTCGTTCGCCGCCAAGGACAACGAATTCGCGACGGTCCGGGACCGGATGCACGCCGATCCCTCGGACCGGATGCCGGTCGCGATCGACAGCGGTCCGGTGGACCCGGTGATCGCGCGGCACGGCCTCGGCGCGAACGGCTTCTTCATCCCGGCCCCGGGCGTCCTGACGGTCTACCTCGGCACCACGCACACCACGGAATGGGTGCAGTACGAGCAAAAAGGCTCGTCGTATCAGCTCATGACCGCCGACCCGCGCACTTACCGGCCGGGCAGCACCACGACCGTCGACTGGTCCCGGGGCCCGTTGACCGCCGGTCTCGGGCAGTGGCAGCGGGCACGGGCGTGCGAGGCCTGCTACTCCGGCGGCACGGTTTCGGTCGCCATCCCGGAATTGCGGGACAGCGTGCCGGACCACACCGCGGTCCCGCTTTTCTACGCGCCGAAGCTGCATTTCTCCTTGTACCGCAACGATCAGCAGGTGTTCGACCAGGACGGCGCCTACGGCGCGGCGGTTGAGGCTCCGAAGACGCCGGCGACTTTCCGCGGTGTGCTGGACGTCGACCGGACTGCGATACCCGGCGTCAGCCAGGCCGGAAAGCTGCGCACTGAGCTGACGCTGAAGTACGACCCGGCGGCGCACGATCCCGCGCTGCCGTCGCCGCATCAGTGCCAGGCCAGCGATCCCACGCAGCCCTGCCGGATCCTCGGTGCGCTGACCGTCGACTACCGGCTGGATTCCGATCTCACCACGACGTCGTCCTCGCCGGTTCAGGTGCTTGAGCTGCACGTCGGCCACGCGGCCTACAGCGGCGCCGGATCGCACGCGCCGATCACCTCGGCGACGGTTTCGGTGTCCGCCGACAACGGAGCCACCTGGCAGCCGGCTCAGGTTTTCGGGCTGTCCGGCGACTACGTGGCGATCTGGCGTAATCCGCTGCCCGGGACTTCGCCGTCGCTGAAGGTGACTGCCCGGGATTCGGCGGGCAACGCGATCACGCAGACGATCAGCAACGCCTACACCGTCGGGAAGGAGGGCGAGCGATGAGGCGCATCGGTTTCCTGACTGTGCTGATTGTCCTTGCCGCGCTCGTCCCATCGGTGGCGTCCGCCGCACCGCGGGACATCTGCGGACCCGCCGCACCGGGATTCGCCCGTTGCTACGCCAAAGTGGACAGTCGTGCTGCCTTGCGCGCCAACGGCTACAGCCCGGCTGACCTGCGCTCCGCTTACCGTCTGCCGGACACCGGCGGCGCGAGCGAGACGATCGCCATCGTCGACGCTGGCGACGCTCCGACCGCCGAAGCGGATCTTGCGGTATATCGACAAAACTACGGCCTCCCGCCGTGCACCACAGCGAACGGCTGTTTCCGCAAAGTCAACCAGCGCGGCGAATCCGCTCCGCTCCCACCGCGCCACGGCGACTGGCCGGTAGAGATCGCGCTGGACTTGGACATGGCTTCCGCCTCCTGCGCGCAGTGCAAAATTCTGCTGGTGGAGGGCGACGACGCGTCCTTCGAAGCGCTCGGCGCGTCAGTGGACACGGCAGTGAAACTCGGTGCGACGATCGTGTCGAACAGCTACGGCGCGCGGGAAAGCCATTGGTCTCCTGATTTCGCCGCGCACTACCAGCATCCCGGCGTGGCGATCGTCGCGTCGAGCGGTGACGAGGGGTTCGCTGTACCCAACGCGCCCGCGGTGTATTCGAGCGTAATCGCGGTCGGCGGCACGTCACTGTCCAAAGCGGACAACGCACGGGGCTGGACGGAATCGGTGTGGCAGGGCGCGACGAGCGGATGTTCGGCCTGGGTGGCGAAACCGGCGTGGCAGAAGGATCCGAACTGTCCCGGCCGGACTGTCGCCGACGTCTCCGCCGTCGCTGATCCCGCCACCGGACCCGCTGTCTACGAAACGACGGTCCTGTCCGGCTGGACGGTAGTCGGCGGCACCAGCGCGTCAGCTCCGTTCATCGCCGGAGTCATCGCCTTGGCCGGGCATCACGATCAGTATCCGGACGCTTCGCGACTGTACGGCGGGCAACTCAACGATGTCGTCGGCGGTAACAACGTCCAGTTCGAGGAATGCGGAGATTACCTGTGCACCGGCGTCCCGGGTTACGACGGCCCGACCGGCAACGGAACTCCTGACGGACTGGCTGCTTTCTGACCGTCCACAACGGATGTACGAGCGCCGCGACCACCTGCGTCCCCGCCGCCGCGGCCAATCCAGCGGCGGGGGACCAGGCGGCCACCGGCCCGGCCACCGCGTTCCCTAGCGCTATTCCAGCGATCTTGATGCTCGCTGCGGTGGTGAACACCTGCGCCCGCATTTCCGGCGGAGCTTCCCGATGCCGGACCGCGAACAACGACGCCAGCTGCGGCCCTTCGCCAATCCCGGTGAGCGCCACCGCGATCACCAGCAGGACCGCGTTCGGCGCGACCGCCGCTCCGGCGAACCCGATTCCGATGGCGACAGTGCTCAATTGCACGGCGCGATCCGGCGAATACGACCGTCGCGAGAGGACAGTGTTCGCCAGCAACGACGCGACGGACAACCCGACGAGCAGCAACGTCCCGTACCCCGCGCTGCCGAGCCGTTGCTCGCCGATCAGCGGGTAGCACACAAACGCCATCCCGATCCCGACGCACGACAATGTCGAGGTCGCGGTGGACTGGCGCAACGCGGGATTCCGGATAAGAACCGTTGCGGCCGCAGAGAATCGCGACCGTTTCCCCTTCCCCGGCAGCTGCCACGCGAACGGCGCTGCGATCAGCGCCAGCACCGCGGCGACAATCATCGCGACCGGTGCTCCCGCAGTCGTGGCAAGCACTCCCGCGAGCCCAGGCCCGACAAGCGCCGCCGCGGTGAACGTCATCGCGTCGAGCGTGCTCGCCCTGCCTAGCTTCTGCGCGGGCACCAACGCGGGGACTTGCGCCGTCCACCCGCCCCCGATCGCCGGTGCCAGCAAGCCGGTCACCACGGCAATCCCGAGAACCAGCGCGAACGGCACCGCCCCGAAGAGCGCAGTGATCGCGGTCAACCCCACCGCGTACCCGATCAGTCCCGCCGCGAGGATCCGGCCAGGCCTGCGCGACCGGTCCAGGACCGCGCCCAGCGCCGGCCCGCCGACCGCCGCCGCGACCGTGAGCCCGGCCAGCAGCGTCGACCCCGCGACCGCGCCCGAGACGCCCACGCCGAGCAGCAGCACTGCCGGACCGGACAGCTCGTCACCGGTGCGCGCGGCGGTCGCCCCGGCGAGGTAGGCCGCGAATCTGTAACGGCTTATCACTGTCGAGATGTTACGGTGGCGTATGCCTGGAACGCAGCCGGATTTCGCGGGCCGCTCCGCCCGTGCCGCCGTCCGTCGCGCGGTAGCGCTGCTCGATGTGTTGCTGGAAGCGGATCCCTCGCCGGATTCGGTAGCCGCGGTGTTGGTCGAGCACGGAGAACCACAGGTCCGGCTTTCCGGGCGAGAGGTGGCCGAGCTGCGCGCCGCCGCGCTGGAATTGCGAGAGGTCTTCGCCGCGCCCGACGCCGCTTCGGCCGCTGAAGTGTTGAACGCGCTGTTCGCCGCCTATGCCGGCCCGCCGCGCCTGACCGCGCACGACGACGACTTCGGCTGGCACCTGCACGTCGACTCGGCGGACGACGGTCCGTGGGGTGCCTGGCTGATCACGTCCTCCGCGCTGGCTTTGGCCACCCTGCTCGCCGACCGGCAGAGCGCTCCGGGCGGTCTGTGCGCGTCGCCGTCGTGCGGGAAACCGTTCGCGCATCTCGGCGGGGGCAGTCCGCGCCGATACTGCTCTTCTCGTTGCGCCACAAGGGAACGTGTCGCCGCCCACCGCGCCCGGTCAACCTGAGCATCGTCAGCGCTGAACCAGCCGCGTTATCGAGAGCGTCCCGGCCCGGAAGTAAGTGTGCACCGCACCAGCGCAGGCAACGCAACCGCGAGCCTCCGCCCCTTGCCGACGACCGCACGCCGGTTCAGCACGGCGTAGTCCATCGTCTCGATCTCGTCCAGAATGCCCTCGTACAACGTGATCGCCGTCCGCATACACGGCCGGGATTCCGGTCGCAGCAAGGAAATCCCCGCTTCCGCGCGCCGATACACCGCGCGCGTGCGCGAAACCGCCACCGCGAGCGCGGCCCGGATCCGCGGGTCCGATCGGCCCTGCCGACGCGCTTCGACCAGCATCTCGCGGTTCACCCCGAACGCCGCCAGTTCCTCCGTCGGCAGATACAACCGCCCACGGTCGAGATCCTCGCCGACGTCGCGCAAGAAATTGGTCAGCTGGAACGCTTCCCCCAACGCCGCCGCGCTCGGCGAAGCCTCTTCGACGGGCACGACAGTCCCGAGCACCGGCAGCATCTGCAGCCCGATCACGCACGCCGAACCGTAGATGTACTCGCCGAGTTCGGCGTACGTCGCGTACTCCGTAACCGTCAGATCCATCCGCATGGAATGCAGGAACGCGTCCACGAGATCGCGGCCGATGTCGTAGCGGCGCACCGTATCCGCGAGCGCCGCCAGCACCGGATCGGCCGGGACGCTCCCGTCGTAGACCTCGTCGACGAGCCCGGCGACCTTGTCCAGCGCGACCGCCGGATCGGTGCCGGGCTCGGGGTTGTCGACCAGGTCGTCGGCCATTCGCGCGAAGCCGTACAGCGCGTGCGCCGCTGGCCTCGCCCGAGCCGGAAGCAGCCGCGTGGCAAGGAAAAACGTGCGGCCGTGGCGGGCGTTGATACGACGGCACCGCAGGTACGCAGCGCGCAGCGCGGGCTCGGCGACACCGGCCGCGTCGAGCTCGCTCACCGGCCGGTGATCCTTTCCGCGGCGAGCCGTCCGGAAATCAGCACCGGCGGGATGCCGACGCCGGGCGTCGTCCCGCACCCGGCGAGCACCACGTTTTCCGCCGCTCGCACCAGGTTGGCCGGACGGAACGGGCCGGTCTGCGAGAAGGTGTGCGCGAGCGAGAACGGCGTTCCGGCGGCCAATCCGCGCGCCGCCCAGTCCGCCGGAGTCAGCTGTTCGTCCACAATGTACTCCTCGCGGAACCCGGTGAGGCCGCGCGATTCCAGCGTCCGCACCAGTTCTTCGCGATAAGCCGGGCCGACGCGCGCCCAGTCGATCGGCCCGGTGTTCAGGTTCGGGGCCGGAGCGAGCACGGAGACGATCTCGCCGCCGTCGCCGGCGAGCGCCGGTTCGGTCGCGGTCGGGCGGGTGACCAGCAGCGACGGGTCGCTCATCAGCTTGCCCTCGCGGACGATCTCGGCGAACGTGCGTTCCCACGCCTGGCCGAAGAAGATCGTGTGGTGGTCCAGCTCCGGCCACGAACGGTCCGCGTGCCCGTGCAGCACGAAGGCGGACGGCGAGTACTTCAACGGCAGCACACGCCGAGGCCGCGCACCGATCAGCCGGTACGCCGCCGAAAGCTCTGTCGCGAGCACCACGGCGTCACACTCAATACGCTCGCCCGAGCGCGTGCGTACGGCGCGTACGCGAGACGACACTCGTTCAAGCCACGCAGCTTCCGTACCGAACCGCAGCTCCGCACCCGCGCGCGTCGCAGCGTCGGACATCGCACGAGCGATAGCGCCCATGCCGCCGCGCGGGTAGTAGACGCCGCCGACAGTGTCCATGTACGCGATGACGCCGTACGCACCAAGCGCACGCGTGGGGTCGAGACCCGCGTACAGCGCCTGAAACGAGAAGAGCCGCCGTACACGCTCGTCGCGCAAGAAGCTGGAGACGCGCGGCCCTAAGCGGCCGAAGCCGCCCAACGCGGCGAGCTTCACCAGTTCCGGCCGGACAAGATCCAGCGGCGAATCGAAGTTCGCGCCGATGAAGTGGTCTTTCTGCGCCGCGTACAGGCCAGTGAGCCACCGCCGCAGCCGCCGGTAACCGTCCGCCTCGGCCGGACCGGCGAACGACCGGATCTCGGCTTCCATCGCGTCGCCGTCGGTGTGCACCGCCAGCGTGCTGCCATCGGCGAAACGAGCCCGGTACGCCGGATCGAGCCTGGTCAGCGGCACGGTTTCAGCCAGCGATTCGCCGACCGCGTGCAGTGCCTCGTCCACCAGCTCCGGCATGGTCAGCACGCTGGCCCCGGTGTCGACCGCGTTCGCGCCGAAATCCTGCTGACCGGCCCGTCCGCCAGGGATCTTCTGCTGCTCCAGCAGCGTCACCCGCCGTCCGGCACCGAGCAGGTGCAGCGTCGCCGACAGCCCGGCCAGGCCCGCGCCGACGACCACCACGTGGTCGGCGTGCCCGTTGACCGTGCGCATCAGAACTTCCGCTGGGTAGCCAGCCGGATCAGCCCGGCGAGCGCCGACGGGGCGGGCTCGGCCAGGTGCGCGCGCTCCAGCGCGGCGTTCGCGGAGGCGGTCAGCTCGTCGATCCGGCGTTCCACCGCGGCGACCGCGCCGACCGAGGTCAGCGCCTCGCGCACCTGGTCCACGGTGCCGCTGGTCAGATCGGCGGCCCCGATCGCGTCGGCGATCACCTTGGCGGCGGCGTGGTCGCCCTGCTCAGCGGCCAGCTGCAGGCCCAGCGCCACGAGCAGGGTGCGCTTGCCCTCGCGCAGGTCGTCCCCGGCGGGTTTGCCGGTCACCGACGGGTCGCCGAACACGCCGAGCAGGTCGTCGCGCAGCTGGAACGCCACGCCGACGTCGCCGCCGAATTCCAGCAGGGTCGCGATCAGCTGCTCGTCCGCCCCGGCGAGCGCGGCGCCGAGGTGCAGCGGCCGTTGGACGGTGTACGCGGCGGTCTTGAGCCGGTCGATCCGCAGCGCGGCCTCGGGCGAAGCGTCGCCCACCGCTTGCGTGCGGACGTCCAGGTACTGCCCGGCGAGCACCTCGGTGCGCATCGCGCGCCACGCCGGCCGGGCCGCCGCGATCGTGGCCGCGGGCAGCGGGGCCTCGGCGAACATGTCGTCGGCCCAGGCCAGCGCCAGATCGCCCACCAGCACCGCGCTGGCCAGCCCGAACACCGAAGGCGAACCGAGCCAGCCGCGGTCGGCGTGCAGTTTCTCGGCGGCCACGTGCACGGTCGGCTTGCCGCGGCGCGAATCGGAAGAGTCGATGAGGTCGTCGTGGATCAGCGCGCACGCCTGGATCAGCTCCAGGCTCGCCACCGCCTGCAGCGCGCCCTCGGCGAGCGGACCGGACGCCGCGCCGCCCGCGCCGCGCCAGCCCCACCAGGCGAACGTCGGCCGGATGCGCTTGCCGCCGCCCAGCACGAACTCGGACAGCGCCTCGATCCCGGCCGCGACGCTCGGCTCGGTGCGCAGGATCTCGCTCCCCGCCCGGCCGAGGAAATCGGCCAGCGCACGCTCCACGTGCACGGGGAGATCGGCGTCGAATCCGGGCGCGTCCATGCCCTCATCCTCCGGGACGCGGGCGGGGCGGGTCACGCCGGGCGCCCCCGGATGTGGCGCACCAGACGCGTTCAGCCGCTCCGGAACGCGTCAGGCCGCGCGCTCGCCGCGAAGTATTCCGCCGCCTCGGCCGGTCCGCGCGGCCGGTAACCGGGCTCGAGGCAGCCCGCGTACCAGTCCTTCGCGAGATGCCACAGCGCGTCGAGGCCCAGCAGCTCGCCCGGACTGTCCACACAGGACTCACTGCAGTACAACCGCTGTTTTCCGCGGTTGCCCGCCAGCTGGCCGGGGGAGGACGGGAAGTACGCGACCTGCGCGCCGTCCGGCGGCCGGTCCCGCCGCACCACCAGCGCGGACGGCTCGCCGCAGCCGGGGCAGCGCGTCGCGACCAGCACCTCGGGCTCGCCGGGAACGAGGTGCGGGATCGCGAACGAATCCCAGGCGCAGCCGCCCCACCACAGGGTGTGCTCGCCCATCACCGCGAACCCGAGCGGAACCGCCGCGAACGGCGCGGCCAGCGCCACGTGCTCGCATTCGTCGAGCCACAGCCATCTCGGGTCGGCCATCCGGTGCAGCGCCTGTTTCGCCACCGCGAGCGACCCGTGCGCGGCGTCGGCCAGTTCGGGCGCGGTGGGTGGGCGACCGCGGGCGGCGAACGCGCGGTAAACAGCCACGCGCACGTCTTCGTCCCAGGCCAGGTCGTCTTCGCTGCTCATGGGCTCGCCTCCCCGGAGGGTTCGCTCACTGAGGGTACGCGGGGTGGCCAAGTCCACCTCGCGGCTCTGCCGCGCGTCGAGGCGAGCCACTACCATTTCCCTCCATGACGTCGGTGATCGAAAGGCTGCGGGGGGACGGGCCCGCGTTCTCCGTCGAGTTCTTCCCGCCCCGCGACGAGGCCGACGAGGCCGTCCTGTGGAAGGCGATCCGCGAACTGGAGCCGCTGGACCCGGCGTACATGTCGATCACCTACGGCGCGGGCGGTTCGAGCCGCGACGGCACCATCCGCAGCATCGCCCGGGTCGCCACCGAAACGACGCTCTGCCCGATGGCCCACCTGACGGCGGTCGACCACTCGGTGTCCGAGCTGCGGAACGTGATCGGCTGGTACGCGGCGGTCGGCGTGCGCAACATCCTCGCGCTGCGCGGCGACCCGCCCGGCGACGTCTACGGCGACTGGGTGCCGCACCCTGAGGGCCTGACCTACGCCGAGGAACTGGTCGAACTGGTCCGCTCGCTCGGCGACTTCTGCGTCGGCGTCTCGGCGTTCCCGTACGGCCACCCGCGTTCGGCGGACCTGGAATCGGACACGAAGCACCTGGTCCGCAAGTTCCGCGCGGGAGCCGATTTCGCGATCGCGCAGCTGTTCTTCGAGGCCGAGGACTTCCTGCGGCTGCGCGACCGGGTCGCCGCCGCCGGCTGCGACGCGCTCGTGCTGCCCGGCATCATGCCGCTGACCACCCTGCGGACGCTGCACACCACGATCAAACTGTCCGGGGCCCCGGCGTCGCAGCGGCTGCTCGACCGGCTCGAACCGCTGTCGGACGACCCCAAGTCCTTCCGCGCGGCCGGGATCGACTGGGTCACCGAACTGTGCGAGAAACTGATCGCCGAAGGCGTGCCCGACCTGCACTTCTACACCTTCAACCGGTCCAAGGCGACCCGCGAGGTCGTCACCCGGCTCGGACTGGTGCCCGCCCGCGCGTAACTCTGTGGGCTCCGGCCAGGTCCGGCCGGTAGCGTGCCGGACATGGCTTCCACCGAACAGAGCGTTCCGGAGATCTGCGACCGGTACGTCGACGATTACGTGGCCGTGGACCCGGTCGCGGCCACCATGCTCGGCGTCGCGGGCTACGACGACCAGCTGACCGACTATTCGCCCGCGGGCCACGACGCCCGTGCGGACCTGGCGCGGCGCGCGCTGGCCGCGGTGACCGCCGCGGAACCGGCGGACGCGGGGGAGCGGGTCGCGAAGGCCGTGTTCGCCGAGCGGATCGGCCTCGAGCTGGAGATCCACGACGCGGGTCTCGACGCGGCTTCGCTCAACGTGATCGAGAGCCCGGTGCAGGGCCTGCGCATGGTCTTCGACCTGATGCCGACCGACACCCCGGACGACTGGGCGAACGTCGCGGCCCGGCTGCCGAAGGTGCCCGAGGCACTGGCCGGGCTCCGCGCGTCGCTGCTGGCCTCGGCCGGCAAGGGCCAGGTTTCGGCGCTGCGGCAGGTTTCGAAGGTCGCCGAGCAGTGCGACACGTGGGCCGGGCTCAAGGACGGCCCCGGGTTCTTCGCCAGCATGGTCGCCGACGCGGGTGTCGAGTCGTTGAAGTCCGACTTGGCCGCGGGCGCCCGAGCCGCGGACGAGGCGTTCGCGGAGTTCGCCGGATTCCTGCGCGCCGAACTGGCCCCGAAAGCCCCGGTCAAGGACGCCGTCGGCGAGGACGTGTACCGGCTGTGGTCGCGCTACTTCATCGGCGCGGAGCTGGACCTGCGCGAGGCCTACGAGTGGGGCTGGCACGAATTCTCCCGCCTGGAAACGGAAATGCGGGCGGTCGCCAACCGCATCAAGCCCGGGTCGACGCCCGCGGAAGCCGCCGCGGTGCTCGACGCCGACCCGCGCTACCGCGTGCAAGGCCGTCCGCAGTTCGAGGCGTGGATGCAGCAGCTGTCCGACGACGCGCTGAAGTCGTTGCGCGGCAAGCACTTCGACATCCCGGACCGGCTGATGGCGCTGGAGTGCAAGATCGCCCCGCCCGGCGGCGGCGTCGGCGCGTACTACACCGGACCGAGCGAGGACTTCAGCCGTCCCGGCCGGATGTGGTGGTCGCTTCCCGCGGACCGCAACGAGTTCACGACCTGGCGCGAGGTTTCGACGGTCTACCACGAGGGCGTCCCCGGCCATCACCTTCAGATCGCGACGGCGGTCAACCAGGCCGACACGCTCACGAAGTACCAGCGGCTGATGACGTTCATCTCGGCGCACGGCGAAGGCTGGGCGCTGTACGCGGAACGCCTCATGGAGGAACTGGGCTACCTCTCCGACGACGGCAACCTGCTCGGCATGCTGTCCGAGCAGCTGTTCCGCGCCGCCCGCGTCGTGGTCGACCTCGGCATGCACCTGGAGCTGGAAATCCCGGCGGGCACCGGATTCCACGAGGGCTCGCGCTGGACGCCGGACCTCGGCCTGGAGTTCATGCTGACCCGCACGATCACCGACCAGGCGCACATCCGCGACGAGATCGACCGCTACCTCGGCTGGCCCGGCCAGGCCCCGTCGTACAAACTGGGCGAACGCCTGTGGCTGGCGGCCCGCGACGACGCACGGGCGCGGCAGGGGTCGGCGTTCGACATCAAGCAGTTCCACACCAAGGCCCTGCAGATGGGCGGCATGGGACTGGACACGCTGCGCGAACAGCTGGCGCAGCTGGACTGAGACTGCTTCCCCGGGCCGGCGGTATTTCGCTGGCCCGGGAGTCTCGCTTCCTTATGGTTACCGCTCAGACCATCACAACGGCTCGGCTGGACCTGCTGCCGCTGTCCGTCTCGCACGCGGAGGAGATGGCCGTCGTGCTGTCCGATCCGGCGCTGCACACCTACATCGGCGGTGCTCCGGACTCTGTGGCGGCTCTCCGCGCGCGGTACCGGCGAATGACCGCGGGCTCGCCTGATCCGGCAGTTTCCTGGCTGAACTGGGTGATCCGGCTTCGCGATTCCGGCTTGGCGGGCACTGTCCAGGCGACGGTTCGCGACGCGGCAGCCGAAATCGCCTGGGTGGTGGGAACTCCGTGGCAGGGCCGCGGCATCGCCACCGAGGCCGCCCGGGGACTGGTCGGCTGGCTCGTCGGACAGCCGGTGGACACGATCATCGCCCACATCCACCCGGAAAACCGGGCTTCCGCCGCGGTCGCCGCCGCGGCCGGGCTCACCGCCACCGACGAGCGCCACGACGGCGAGATCCGCTGGCGCCGCACGCGATGAACGCAACAAACCCGTTGGCCGTCCCTTCGCCGGCTGGTTAAGCTCCCGCCCGTGCAGTGGCTCCTCGTCGTCATCCCACCACCAGCCTCCTGAGCGGGGCAGTTTTCGCCGCGTGCGCCCGAACTGGGCCCGCGGCAACCGGATGACGTCCTGAACCGGCCGAAGCACGCTGCCCCGCGTCGTCGATCTCCGATTCCTTCGACGCAGGAGCCTTCTTCCGAATGTCTGTTTACGTACCTTCGCGCGCCCGCTCGACGGCCGCCCTCGTCGCCGCTGGCGTGCTCTGGGGAACCGGCGGCCTCTCCGGTTCGCTTCTCGGCCAGCAAGCCGGCCTGCACCCCTTGGCTGTCGCCACCTACCGCCTGCTTATCGGCGGCACCGCGAGCGCGGCCTACGTCGCCCTCACCGGAGGACTTCGCCTCCCTGCCAAGCAAACCTGGCACCGTCTCCTCCTCGTCGGCGCTCTCTTCGCCCTCTTCCAAGCCAGCTACTTCGCCGCCGTCGCGCTCAGCTCAGTCAGCGTCGCGACGATGACCACCATCGGTGCCGCACCCGTTGTGCTCACTGCGTTTTCCGCGGTGCGGAACCGCCGCGCGCCCCGCTTGTGGACGCTGGTGTCCGTCGGCGGCTCCGTCGCGGGACTGGTGCTGTTGCGCTGGTCGCCAGAGACCGCCACGTCGCCCGCTCGCCTGGCCGGCGGCCTCGGCTTCGCCCTGCTCGCGGCGACCGGATTCGCCGTCCTGACGCTCGTCACGGCGAAGTCAGCCGACGGCCTCGAACCGTTGGCTACCACAGCATTCGGCTGCCTGATCGGCGGTTTGCTGCTGACGCCAGCCGCACTGTGGCTCGGCATGGGCCTGCCCGCAAGCGCCGACGTGCTATTGCTGGCCGTGTACTTCGGCGTTGTCCCGACAGCCGTCGCGTACGCCGCGTACTTCCGCGGCCTCGGCGGTGCCCACCCGGTGCTGGGCGCGCTGTCTGCGTTGCTGGAGCCGCTTACCGGAACCGTTCTTTCAGTCGCTTTCCTGCACGAACAGCTGAGCGCGTTCGCGTGGGCTGGCGCAGTGCTGCTCGTCGCGGCGCTCGCGGTCGGCTACTGGCGGCCGGAGCCTCGGTGACGACGCCCCGCGCCGGAGGGTCGTCGGCGACCAGTCCAGGTCCTACTGCGCGTCGAGCGGCAGCGACCGCCCCAAGATCGCGAACGGCCGCGGGTCGCCGGTGAATTGGTAGTCGCGCAGAACGTCGACGAACCCCATGCGCCGGTACAGTTTCCACGCTCGGCTCGTCCCCTCCGGCGTGGAGAGCAGGACGTTCGCGCTGGGGACGTCCTCGAGCAGCCGGCGCAGCAGGTCTTCGCCGATCTGCTTGCCCTGGTTCTCCGGGCGCACGTGGATCTCGGTGAGCTCGAAGTAGTCCGACAGCCAGCGCTCGGCTTCCTCCGCCCCGGCGCGGCGGATGAGGCCGTGCCGGACCTGCTCGTGCCACCACTGCCCGGCGCGGCCCTTGTAGCCGTACGCGACGCCGAGCAGGACGCCGTTGTCGTCGAGGGCGGCCATGCAGCGCCAGCCCTCGCGCAACGCGTGCGTGAGCCACATCGGCGCGCGCTGCTCGGCCGTGCCCTCGGGGTAGCGCATGGCGTTCACGTAGATCGCCAGCGCTTCCGGCAGCCGGGCCCGGAATTCGTCGGCGGAGAGCTGCACGTAGCGGGAACAGCCTGAGGAGGGCATCGCGGTCACAGTCGACCATCCTCCCCTTCTCCCGCGAGATCGCCAGGGGTGCCCCCGGTGAGCGTGACGAGCGCGTCAAACGTCGTCGGGAAGATCGATTTCGGATGCCCCGCCGCGGCCCACACTTCGGAGTACCCGCGCAACGCCGTGTCCACGAGCGTAACGAGCTTCGCCGGATGCCCGACCGGAGCGACGCCCCCGATCGGCTGCCCGGTGTGCTCCCGGACGAAGGCCGCGTCCGCCTTGCCGACCTCCGCGACCCCGGCGAGTTCCGCCAGCCGGGACTCCTTCGCCCGATGCGCCCCCGAAGTGAGCGCAAGCAGCGCGACCTCCGCCCCGTCAGCCGTGCGGGCCCGGAAGACCAGGCTGTTCGCGATAGCGCCGACCGGTACGCCGAGCGCCTCCGCGGCCTGCGCGGCAGTGCGCACTTCGGCGGGCAGCACCCGCACTCCGGCAGCGGCGGCGTGCTGCCCGGCCTCGCCCAGCGCGGCGGTGACCTTGGCGACAGCGGGATGGTCGTGGGTGCTCACCCGGTTATGAGACCACGTCGGTGCGGCCGTGTCCCGCACCACGTGCCCGGATTCCGCCGGCGGGGTTGAGCGGACCGGCCGGCGCGGCTACTCTGGAATTAGATCGAACAGACGTTCGATACCCGGTGGGAGCGCACCGGCCGGTCCCGGGGTGGGGGAAGCACCTCGGGCCCCGGCCGGGCCCACCCGAGCAGGAGGAGGGTCGCCATGTCCGTCTCGGTCGTGTCCCCCGCGGACCGTGCTGCCGAGGGACGCCCAGACCGGCCTGGCGCGGTTGGCGAGCAGCTGACGTTCGGTGCGGTGGCACAGCCCGGCCGAGCCGAGCGCGGTTCCGCCGCGCGGGCTGCTTCCGCGGAGGTCTCGGCACCGGTGGATCCTGAGGACGGTGCTGGTCAGCCGTCGGCTTCTTCTGCTGCTTCGGTTGCGTCGTCTGTTTCGGGCTCTGCGCAGTCCGCTGTTGCGGAGCCTGTCCTCGACCTGTGGCCTGCGTCGGAGAGCGGTGCTGTGCCGGATCCTGCTCGGTCTCCAGCGCCGTCGACCGACCCCGCGCTGCCGTTCGCGCCGGAGCACAGCCCCACCGCAGCGGCCAGCCCCGAACCCGAGCGCGCCCCAGCAGATTCCCCCAGGCCAACCGTGCACCACGTCCCCGACCACACCCCAGCCCTGCCCGGCTCCCCGCCTCCCCGGCAGGTCGTCCACCGCAGCCGGGCCGCCGTCCGGCCGTCGGCGGAACCGTCTGCCCGCCGCTCCGGCGCGCAGGGCCAGCCGCAACTCCCGCTGTCCCTGCGCCCGCCGACCCCGCCCGAGGCGGTCACCCTCCTAGCCCAGGCCAACCGCGGGCTCGAGCACGCGGAAAACGAACGAGACCCCGCCGAACGCTTCATCGGCGCCTACCTCGCCGCCCTGCGCGGCGCGGGAGCGGTGCTCGCCGTCCGAGGACGGCCGCGCCGGGGCCGGGGCCGTCCCGCCAGCGGCTGGGTGCTGCTCGACGCCGTCGCTCCCGAACTGCGCGAGTGGTCGGCCTTCTTCGCCGACCACTCCGAAACCCGGGCCGCCGCCGAAGCCGGCATCACCGGCCGCGTCACCGCCGAACTGGCCGCGGGCCTGCTGCAGGCCACCGCCCAGTTCCTCGAATTGGTCCGCCGGGTCGTGCACGGCCTGCCGATGTCCGGGGAAGCTCATGTCGCGTGAACTCGGCACGGCCGACCACGGCCGGTTGCTCGAGGCGTTCTCCGCGGAGGCGCAGCTGCTGGGGGAGGTGGCGCACTCGGCGTCGCCGGATTCGCCGGTGCCCACCGCCCCGGGCTGGACGTTGAACGAGCTGCTCAAGCACGTCGGCGGCGTGTACTGGCAGGCGCTCGGCTGGATCCGCGAAGGCCGCCGCCCCGAATCGTGGCACGAGCCCCCGCCGGGCCAGCCGATGGTCGATTTCTACTCCGCCGCCCGCGCCGAACTCGAGGTCGAACTGGCCGGCCACGATCCGGTCACCCGGGCCGCCACCTGGTGGTCCGCCGACCCGACCCACGGTTTCTGGCGCCGCCGCATGCTCCACGAAACCCTTGTGCACCGGGTGGACGCCGAAAACGCCGCCGGAACCGGCGATTCGACAATCCCGGACGACCTGGCCGCGGACGGCGTCGACGAGATCCTCACCCTCTACTTCGGACACAAGCTCACCACCATGGGCATCTCGGGAACGCGGAACGGCACCGTGGGTTTCCACGCCGGCGGCCACAGCTGGATCGCGAGAGCGGGCCCCGGCGAGACGGAAGCCTGGCGCTGCTCTCCCCGGGAAGCCGACGCCGCGGACGCGATCGTCACCGGCCCGTCCGCGAACGTGTACCTCTGGCTCTGGGGAAGAATCCCGGTGACCATGGTCCACACCGACGGGGACCACGAGATGTCCGCCCAAACCTGGGCTCTGCTGCGACTGGCCACCCGGTAACCGCCGAGAACCGAAAGCGGGGAAGCTTCCCGGTTCTTCCGGCCGTCTCCTTCCGGCCACCGCAGCGATCCGGCCGTGCCGGCAAGCGCGATACCCCCGCGCTTGCCGGCACAATTCTTTGCCCCGGAACCAGTCGGCGCGACTGCGCGATCCGCCGTTTTTGTCGGTCCTCCCGGCTACCGTGGCGGCATGGCAACACGTCTGGTCAACCTGGTGATCGCCGCCGAACAACCGGCACGCCTGGCCCGATTCTGGGCCGGCCTCCTCGGCTGGCCGATCGCCGCAGAGTCCCCCGGACGAGACCACCGTCCAACCCCCAGCCGGCGACGGCTGCGACCTCACCCTGGTCTTCGCCCCGGCCGCGCGCCCGAAAACCGGCAAAAACCGTCTCCACCTGGATCTCTCCAGCACCTCCGCCGAGAACCAGCGCGAAACAGTCGCCCGAGCCGTTTCCCTTGGCGCGCGCCCCATCGACATCGGCCAGCGCGACGTCCCGTGGATCGTTCTGGCCGACCCCGAAGACAACGAGTTCTGCGTACTCGAACCCCGCCAGGAATACGCCGGTTCCGGGGCCGTCGCGGCGATCGTCGTCGACGCGAAGGACCCCGCGCGGCTAGCCCGCTTCTGGTCCCCGCTCACGGCTTGGCCGATCACCGCCGAAGAACCCGCCATCACCACCCTGCGCAACCCCACCGGCCGCGGCCCCACCCTCGAGTTCCTGCGCGCGAAAACCCCGAAGCACGGCAAAAACCGCCTCCACCTGGACCTAGCCCCCGCCCGGCACGACGACCACGCCGCCGAAACCCGCCGCCTCCAAGCCGCCGGCGCCCACCTGGCCGATACCGACCAGCCCCACGTCCTCCGGACCGATTTCACCGACCCGGAAGACAACGAATTCCGCCTGCTCGCCCCGCGCTGACCCGCGCCACGTTTCCCGCAGATCACACACTTCCGGGCACCCTCTGACACATCCGAAACACCACAGGACGCCCCCGGTTACGTGCGTCGGCGACGGTAAGCCCCATGGACATCTCCCGCAGCATCCTCAAGAACTCCGTCGCCGACGAGCCAGCACGCCTCCCGCACTTCCGCTCCGAGCCAAACCCCCAGCACATCGACAAAAACCTCCCGCCGATCCGCGCCTGGCGAGTCCGCGTGCGCTCCGACGACCACCCCGGAACGCTGGCCCGCTTCGCGATCCGGCTAGCCGACCTCGAATGCCGCGTCCTCGGCCTCACCAGACACCCGGCCCCCGACGGCGTCTTAGACGAATTCGTGGTGCGCCCCGCCGCCGGCCTGCCCCAGCACCTCCTGATAGACGCCCTCCGCGACGAAGGCGGCGATTGCCTCGGGATGACCGAAATCGCCATCCCTCAACTCCGCACTCCCGCAGCCCTCGCCCCGACTGCCCTCGCCCCGACTGCCCTCGCCCCGACTGCCCTCACCCAGACCGCCACCGCGCCTACTGCCCTCGCCCCGACTGCCGCCGCGCCGACTGCCGCCGCGCCGACTGCCGCCGCGCCGACTGCCGCCGCGCCGACTGCCGCCGCGCCGACTGCCGCCGCGCCTACCGCCGCCGCGCCTACCGCCGCCGCTGAGTCGATCGCCGAAGCCGCCGCCCGGGAACTCCTCGCCCCGATCACGGACCCACCACCCGCCGACCCGACGACCGCCGTCGGGGCCGATGCCCAGAAACTCCCTGCCCCAGCACCCACCGCATTCCCCGCACCAACTTCGCTCCCCGGACCAACCGCGCACCCCGTACCACCTGAGCTCCCTGTCGCGGGCGAGTTCTGCATCGGGGCCGAAATTCGGGAGCTGCGCGCCTCAGCAGCAACAGCCTCCACCGCCGAGGACAAGACGGATGCTGAACGGACCACACGAGAACTGCACGTTCCGGAGCCAGCCGCAGGGAAGTTGGCTGGCGTTCGGGAATTCCGCAAACACAACCTTAGCTCGTTCACCTCTCCCAGCGAGACAATCGACGCCGCTCAAGAATCTTCTGTCCCAGCAACTGCGGCGGCTCAGGAGTCAGCAACAGTCACTGATGCTGCAGCGCGAGAGACGACTGCGGAAACCACCGTTCGCGGACTTCGCGACTCGGCCGTAACAGCACTCGTCGCCGCGAGGCGGGCGATCGCCGATCCTGGCTCTCGCGCTCCGATGCTGCGGATGGTCCTGTCTGCTGACCTCGTGACGCTCGTCCCGACCAGCGAGGCGAATCCAGGACGCACCGAAGGCGGGCACCGAGCGGTCTTTCCCTTCGGCGACGGGCAGGCGTTCGTCGCCCGGCGGCGGTGGGTGGCGTTCGCCGAAGCCGAACTCGCTCAGGCCGCCGCGTTCCTGGAGTTGCTCGCCGCAGCGGAGGAGAATCTGGCCGGTCCGGTAGTGCTCGACCGTCCGGACGGAGCCGCGGTCGTTCTCCGGCTCGGCACTCCCCGGGACATCGACGCGATCGGCGCGGTGCATCTTCGCTGTTCGGCGAAGACGTTGTTCAATCGCTACCACACCAGGCTGCGGACGGTTCCCCGGAAATGGCTGCACCGCTTGCTCATGCCGCCGCGCGGAACCAGCGTGCTCGCAGTGTGCGGCCGGGACGTCATCGGGTTCGGACAGCTGATTTCCCAGCTCGACGGCACAGCTGAGGTATCGCTGCTCGTCGAGGACGCCTGGCAGCGACAGGGAATCGGCACAGCGTTGCTTGCCCGGCTGGCCGCCCTAGCCGGAGCTGAGGGGAGGACGGAACTGATCGCGGTCCGTCTCCCGGGCAACGACGCCATGACCCGGACGGCTGTTCGCGCCGGGCTGCGAGTCGAAACCAGCCCGGACGACGCCACGGTCCTCCGGCTCGGCGTCGCTCGGACGCCGCGGAAGCTCAGCGGTTCCAGAACCAGTCTTTGCCCCGCGCCTCGCGCAGTGCCTGCTTCTTCCGTTCGGGAGTGAGCCGGTCGAGGTACAGCTTCCCGTCGAGGTGGTCGGTTTCGTGCTGGAGGCATTGCGCCAGCACGTCGACGCCCTCGACCTCGATCGGCTCGTTGCGCAGGTCGACGCCGCGCACGACGGCGTGCTTCGCGCGGACTGTCGGGAACCACAGTTCCGGCACGGACAGGCAGCCCTCGCCGATTTCGTGCGTCTCCTCGGAGAGATGGACGATCTCCGGGTTGATGACGTACCCGGTCAGTCCGCCGACGTCGTAGCTGAACACCCGCAGGCCGACCCCGATCTGCGGTGCCGCGAGCCCGGCCCGGCCCTCCGGCTTCACGCTGTCGAGGAGGTCCTTCACCAGCGCCTCGATCTTGCTGTCGAACGTGGTCACCGGGTCGCACACGGACTTGAGCACCGGGTCACCGAAGTAGCGCAGCTCGCGCATCGCCATGATCGAACGTCCTTATATCCACCGAGGGGCCACGCGAAGTCTAGTGACATCGCCTGCTTCCCCGACGCGGGTCCGCCGAGCACACCTGCTTGCCGAGCGAGGAAGCCGACCGGTTGGGCGGAACCGTCGGCCGCACGCGCTCGTGTTCGCGGGGTGACCGGGCAACAACCCGGGGAGTGTCAAGCTCTCAACCGGAGTCCCTTCGGCGTCGCGCGGAAGCCGGCTTCCTGCAGGATTTCGGCTAGTTCCGAGGTCAGCGCGTGTTCTCCGTCCGCGCGCTGGACGGCCAACTGACCCAGCCAGCCTTCTCGAACGGCGGTCGACAAAGCCGCCGCCGCGGCTTGCAGCGAGCCGCGTTCCTCGGTGAAGCTCAGCAATGAGCGGCCGCCGCGTTCGACGTACAGCGCTGGGATCCCGTCGACCAGCACCGCCAGCGCTCCGGCTTTACGCGCTGGCCGGTGTTTCGTGTCGCCTGTCGCGGCAGGCCAGGACAGAGCCGCACCGTACGGCTGTGCTGGATCCGCGGCGGCGAGAACCACGGCACGTGCGTTGTCGTTCCGGGCTGCTGAGGCGGGCGCAGTGCTGGAGAGGGCACGCAGCCGGTCGACCGCGCCCTTCGCCGCGAACTGTGCGGCACCCAGACCTTCGACGACGTAGCCCCGGATGACCTGTCCGGTGTCTTCCATGCCGCGCAACACCTTGTAGATCCCGGAGAAACCGCCGGTGACCCGTTCGGTGTCGAGCGCGCCTCGGGTGAGGACTCCGTGCCGTTCCAGGAACGCCTCGGTGCGGGCATGTGCACGACGCGTCGGGTCGGTTTCCCGAGGCGGCGTCAGCGCCCAACGACCGGCTACGGTCGGCGGGCCGGTGCGCGAAGGCATTGCCGGACGGCCGGCGCGCATGCGGGCGTAGCGGCCGCGTGGTGCTTGCCGCCGCGGTTTGTGCGCGCCGTGGCCCGCGACCTGTGCGCGCAGCGGCGCGAGCGTGTCGCCGGTGACCAGCCCGGCCCACACCAGATCCCAGAGCGCGGCCACTACGGCGCCGTCGTCCGGCGGTTGCTCCAGGCCCGGCGTGACCCGGTCGACGAGCTGCCGGAAGAACAACGCTCCGCCTTCCAGCGCCGTCACGATCGCTTCGTGCAGCGGGCTGGTCGGCGGATTCTCCTCGACCTCGGGCAGCAGCAGATCCGCGACGTCGGACGGAGCCAGCGCCAGCCAGCCGTCCCCGCCGGAGAGCGAACCGCAGCCCGCCCAGGTGACCTCGCCCGCGGCGGTGAGTTCGTCGAGCAGCGCGGGAAAATAGCCCGGCAACCGGCTCGGCAGGATCAGCGATTCCACCGCGCTCGCCGGCAACGGCGCACCGGCCAGCTGTTCGACCACCGACAGCACGTCGTCGGCCGTCGGCGCGGACCGCAGTCGCGCGCCGATCCCGTGCCACGCGGGCAGGAACCGGCCCAGCGCCGCCGGTTCCACGGGCTCGACCTCGGCCCGCAGCCGGGCGAGCGACGCGCGCCGCAACCGCCGCAGCACAGCCGCGTCGCAGTATTCGACGCCCACGCCATGGGTTTCCGGATGCCCGACCGGGCTCAGCTCGCCGCGGACCAGCCTGCCTTCGCCGGTGAGCCGGTCGAGCACGCCGGTGACGACGGCGGCGCCCAGCCCGAACCGATCCGCCGCAGCTGTCGCGGAGAACGGACCGCGGGTCCGCGCGTAGCGGCCGAGGAGGTCGCCCAGCGGATCCGCCACCGGCTCGGTGAACGCCTCGGGCACACCGACCGGAAGAGCGACGCCCAGCGCGTCCCGCACCCGCCCGGCGTCCTCGATGGCCAGATACCGTTCCTCGCCGCCGATGCGCACCTGGATGGCGCGCCGCGCCGAGGCGAGTTCTGCCAGCCACTCCGGCTGGATCCCGCGTTCGGCGGCTTCCGCGACGGACAGATCGCCGAGGAACCGCAGCAGGTCGGCCGCGTCCTCCGCCGACCGGGCGTGCCGGTCCGGATCGAGCCGCTGCAACGACCGTTCGACCTCGGCCACGGCCTCGGGATCGAGCAGTTCGCGAATCGCCTCCGTGCCCAGCAATTCCGCCAGCAGCGCGGAATCCAGCGACAGCGCGGCGGCTCGCCGCTCGGCCAGCGGAGCGTCCGTCTCGTACAGGAACATCCCGACGTAACCGAACAACAGGCTTCGAGCGAAGGGAGACGGGGCCGGCGTCTCCACCTCGACCAGCCGCACCTTCCGCGCCCGGACGTCCGACATCAGCTCCCGCAGCCCGCCGACGTCGTAGACGTCCTGCAGCACCTCGCGCATGGCCTCCAGCACGACCGGGAACCGCTCGTACTTCGCCGCCACCGACAGCAGTTGCGACGCACGTTGCCGTTGCTGCCACAGCGGTGTGCGCCGTCGCGGGTCCCGGCGCGGCAGCAGCAGCGAGCGTGCCGCGCATTCCCGGAACCGTGCCGCGAAGACCGCCGAGCCGCCGACCTCCGCGACGATCAGCTGCTCGACCTCCTCCGGGTCCAGCAGGACGTCGTCGGAGCCGATGGTGACTTCGCCGCCGTCGGCGTCGAGTGCGTCCGGCAGCCGCAGCACGATTCCGTCGTCGGAATGCGCCACCTGGGCGTCGACGCCGCGGTTTTCCCGCAGCCGCGCGGCGATCGCGAGCGCCCACGGAGCGTTCACCTGAGCGCCGAACGGAGAGTGCAGCACGATCCGCCAGTCGCCCAGTTCGTCGCGGTAGCGTTCGAGCAGGATGACGCGGTCGTTGGGCACGTGCCGGGTCGCCGACTTCTGTTCTTCCAGATATGCCAGCAGGTTGTCGCAGGCGCGCTGGTCGAGCCCGGCCGCGGCGGCCCGGTCCCGAGCCGTCGCGGTGTCCGAAGTGGACAGTTCGCGGACGAACGCGCCGAGCGCCCGCCCCAGTTCCAGCGGCCGTCCGGCGGCGTCGCCCTTCCAGAACGGCATCCGGGCGGGCTGGCCCGGAGCGGGCACGACGATCACCCGGTCATGGGTGATGTCGGTGATCCGCCACGACGAGGTGCCGAGCAGGATCGTGTCGCCGACCCGCGATTCGTACACCATCTCCTCGTCGAACTCGCCCACCCGCGAGCCGGGTTTGCCCTCGTCGCCCGGCGTCATCACGGTGAACAGCCCGCGGTCGGGAATGGTGCCGCCGGACGTGACCGCCAGCCGCTGCGAACCCGGCCGCCCGCGCAGTTCGCCGCCGACCCGGTCCCACGTGATCCGGGCCCGCAGCTCGCCGAACTCCTCGCTCGGATAGCGGCCGGCGAGCATGTCGAGCACCGCGTGCAGCGCGTCGTCCGGCAGCGAGCTGAACGGCGCCGCCCGCCGGACGAGCGCCGCCAGCTCCGGCACCGTCCACGGTTCGAGCGCCACCATCGCCACGACGTGCTGGGCGAGCACGTCGAGCGGGTTGCGCGGATACCGCACCGCCTCGATCGCCCCGGTCGCCATCCGTTCCGCGACCACCGCGCACGACACCAGATCGCCGCGGAACTTCGGGAACATCACGCCGGACGACACCGCGCCGACCTGGTGTCCGGCCCGGCCGACGCGCTGCAGCCCGGACGCCACGGTGGGCGGGGCCTCGATCTGCACCACCAGGTCCACCGCGCCCATGTCGATGCCGAGTTCGAGCGACGACGTGGCCACCACGCACGGCAGCCGCCCGGACTTCAGCTCCTCCTCGACGTGGGTGCGCTGTTCGCGGGACATCGACCCGTGGTGCGCCCGCGCGATGACCGGCTCCGCGCCGGTCGTGACCCCGGACTGCCCGACCGCCTCGGCCGGGAACGAATCGCTGTGAGACAGACCGGTCTGCTCGGACGCGAGTTCGTTGAGCCGCGCGGTGAGCCGTTCGGTGAGCCGCCGCGAGTTGCCGAACACGATGGTGGAGCGGTGCGCGCGGATCAGCTCCAGCACCCGTTCCTCGACCGCGGGCCAGATCGACGGCCGCTTCACCGCCGCGCCCGCGACCTCCTCCTGGGTGCCGATCCCGCCTTCCGACGGCAACTGCGACAGCGACGTGAGGTCGTCGAGCCGCTCCATCGGCGACGGCGCCGGGCCGTCGAGGTTCGCCATGTCCTCGACCGGCACCTCCACCCGCACCTGGATCGTCTTCGCGAGCTTCGGCTGCACGACGGTGACCGGACGACCGCCGGCGAGGAACGCGCTCACCTCGTCGATCGGGCGCACGGTCGCCGACAGCCCGATGCGCTGGGCCGGTTTGGGCAGCAGCGCGTCGAGCCGTTCCAGCGACAACGCCAGGTGCGCGCCGCGTTTGCCGCCCGCGACGGCGTGCACCTCGTCGACGATGACCGTCTCGACGCCTTTCAGCGACTCCCGTGCCGAGGACGTGAGGATGAGAAACAGCGACTCCGGCGTGGTGACCAGCACGTCCGGCGGGGTTTTCCCGAACGACCGGCGCTCCGCCGCGGTGGTGTCGCCGGTGCGCATGCCGACCTCGATCTCCGGCGCGGGCAGGCCGAGCCGGTGCGCGGCCTGGGAGATGCCCGCCAGCGGCGCGCGCAGGTTGCGCTGCACGTCGACCGCCAGCGCCTTCAGCGGCGAAACGTAGAGGATCCGGCACCGCTCGCGCGGGTTCGCCGGCGGTGGTTCAGCCGCCAGCCGGTCCAGTGCCCACAGGAACGCGGACAGCGTCTTGCCGGACCCGGTGGGCGCCACGACCAGGGCGTGCTGCCCGGCGTGTGCGGCCCGCCAGGCCCCTTCCTGCGCGGCCGTCGGGGCGGCGAAGGCTCCGGCGAACCAGGTGCTGGTCGCCGGGGAGAAGAGGTCGAGGACGTCGTTTGCCACGGGATCCATCATGCGCGGCACCCCCGACAATTTCCGGAGCCCAGCCAGGTCGGCTCGGGCCGGATCCCCTCGTGTGGGTGACCGATCGGCTCAGATCGCGTACTTCCACACGGTCAGCGAATAGGCCGAATACCACGTCCCGACCAGCACGAACGCGGTCGTCGCGGCGATCATCGTGGACCTCTTGCGACCTGCCAGCCCCATCGCGACGGGCAGCAGGAGCGCGAAGTCGGGAAGCAGGAACCTCGACTTCAGGGCGGGCAGCCCGGCACTGCACAGGACCAGCACGACCACGCCCGCCGCGTAGGCGGCCAGCGGCCACGGCATCCGGCGGCCGGTCACCGAAATCACCGCGAGCGCGATCGCCGCGACCGTCACGAGCACGACAAGCGTCTCCCACGCATTGCCCGAGGTGAAGAGCGTCTGCGTGATCCACTTCCAGGCTTCGGCACCACCGTCGAAACGCGTGTTCCAGCCGCGAAGCTCCACGTCCTGCCAGCCGGTCCAGCTGCCGGTCTGCACCGCGACGAACATCCAGTACCCGAGCAGGCCGAGCGGCGCGACGAGGACGCACACGAGCGCGTTCCCCCGTTGTCTGTTCCGCCACACGTCGATGGCCGCGGCGATCACCACGACAACGACCAGCACGCACGCGGTGGACCGGGTGAGCCCGGCGAACATCGTCGCGCAAGCAGCGAGGTACCACCTGCGTTCGAGCACGCCGACCAGCGCCCACGCGGCGAGCGCGGTGAAAAGCGCCTCGGTCATCACCATGCTCTCGGCGATCGCCATCGGCGCGGCACCCCACAACACGGCGAGCAGCAGTCCCGCTCGCTGGCTGTGGACGAGCCGGCCGATTCGGTACATCGCTGCCGCCGCCGCGATACCGGCGAGCGTCGACAGCAGAATGCCCGCTCCGAAGTACGTCACCCCGGGCAGCTTCGCGAGCATCCCGGTCAAGGCCGGATACAGCGGGAAGTAGCCGTACGACGCGTCGGGATACGGCAGCCCGGCGGCGTCGAGCGGGTTGCTCACACCGGCGTAGTTGTGCTCCGCGATTTGCAGGTACCACCAGCCGTCCCAGGCCTGCAGCCGGTCGCCGAGCGGCAGGTCCCGGGGCGCGGCCATGGCGGCGAGCGCAGCGAGGCCGGCCAGCCGCACCATGAGGTACAACGCGACCGCGCGCAGATAGCCGGAACGGCCCCATCTGCCCGCCGCGGCCCGCCACGAGCGCGCCGGACCGTCCGCCGCGGCCTGCTTGAACTGCTCTCGGCGAGTTTTGTCCACCAGCTCTGTCATTGCCTCCCCGTCCTCGGAAGACGAGACGTTCTCACGTTGGCCGGGGTTGCGCGAGCCGCGAGTTTCGCGGGTCCGCACGCACGGTGACCGGCCACGTGGCAGCATCTCCGCCAGCGCTGCTTGAGTCGAGGGGAAGTTACTGTGCGGATCCTGTCGGTGGACCTCGGGACGTCCAACACCGTTGCCGTCCTTTCCGCGCACGGCAGGCCGCCACGCGTCGTAGAGGTCGACGGGTCGGCCAACATGCCCTCCGCGGTGTTCGCCGGGGAAGACGGCACGCTCATGGTCGGCCGAGACGCCGAACGTCGTGCTCGGCTCGACCCGACACGGTTCGAGCCCAACCCTAAACGGCGCATCGACGAGCAGACGCTGCTGCTCGGCACGGACGTCGTTCCGGTCAACGAAGCGCTCGCCGCGATCCTGCGCCGGGTGCTCGACGAGACCACGCGCCAGCTCGGCGGCGAACAGCCGGACGAGGTCCGGCTCACACACCCCGCGCAGTGGGGTCCGGTGCGCCGCAACGTACTGCTGAGCGCGGCGCGGCTCGCCGGTGTTCGCGGAAACGTGGTCCTCGTGCCCGAGCCGGTCGCCGCCGCCGCGCACTTCGCGTCGTTCCCTGAGCGCGCGTTGGCTCCGGGACAGGCTCTCGCGGTGTACGACCTCGGCGCGGGCACGTTCGACGTCGCAGTCGTCGGCGCGAACCAGAACGGCTACACAGTGCTCGCGGAGGACGGTCTGCCCGACCTCGGTGGCCTCGATGTCGATCAGGCACTGATGGTCCACGTCGGACGTGAGGTGTCGCACTCGGACCCGCAGCGGTGGCAGCGGCTGCTTCGCCCCGAGTCCACTGCGGACCGACGTACGCGACGCGCGCTGCAAGAAGACGTGAAGGCCGCGAAGGAGGCACTGTCTCGGCATCCGCAGACAGAGGTGCCGATGCCGGAGCCGTTCAAGGACGTGCTCGTCACGCGCGGAGAGCTTGAAGGCCTGGTGCGTCCGGCAATGCTGCGCAGCGTGGAGCTGCTGTCGCGGACACTGCGTTCGGCCGGACTGACCTCGGATCGTCTCGTCGGCATCTACCTCGTCGGCGGCTCGAGCCGGTTGCCGCTGGTCGGGTCGATGATCGCGGAGAAGCTGGGCGTCGTCCCCACGAGCCTTGACCAGCCTGAGACGGCCGTTGCGCTGGGTGCGCAGCACGTCGCTAAAGACGGGCTGTCGATGCGTACGCAGAACGTCGAGGGACAGGTCGCCTCAGGCGCGCCGTACGCGCCGCCTGCTGCTCCGCAGGGCAATTACCCGGCGTACTCGCCGACGCAGCCACAGCAGATGCCGCCGTTCCAACCTTCGCCGGCACCGTCCAACTTCCCGACGTACACGCCCGCCGCGCCGGAGAAGAAGAGCCGCACCAAGCTGTTGATCGGCATCGCGGCGGCCGTGGTGGTCGTGCTCGCCGCGGGGTTGACCGTGTTCCTGACCACAAAGAGCTCGTCAGTGACGACGTACAGCGCTGACGAGTGCCGTACGCCGGGGCAAGCCGACTCGTCGGGACTGACCGGCTGCATGCGTCAGCTGGCCGGCAAGGTCGCTGACAACGGCGGCTGCGCTCCCGGCATGGGCAACGGTCCCGCCGCGCCGGCGAAGAGCCTCGGCACCGCGGCGACGTGCGCCGCGCCGGGGCGCGCGGGCACTCAGGTCACGTACGTGCAAGGGCAGTCGGCAGCGGAGCTGAAGCAGTACACCGACGGATTGCTCGCCTCCTCGGGCGGCGACCGCACCGAAGCGGACTGGAAGGGCAACGCCCTCGAAGGCCACTACGCGGCGGCGGCCGGACAGTCGTCCGCGGTCCTCGTGTTCACGGTGAAAGACCGGCCCCTCGCCGGATTCCTCTATCAGGTGAATTCCGGCGGGCAGGCGGCTACGCCGGGCGCTCTGGCCGACTACTTCGAACAGAACGTCCAGCCGGGGGAGTGATCCCCGTTCGCGCGGGAAAGCTAGCATTCGCCCGATGCGTATCACGGTGTTCCGACGGCTGATGGCCGAGGAGTTCGGGTCCGGACGCGCCGAGATGCTCGCCAAGGACCACGTGTTCAGCGGGCTCGGCGGGCATACGGTCGAAGAGGCGCTGAGCGCGGGAACGCCGGCCAAGGAGATCTGGCGAGCGGTCTGCACCGAGTTCGAGGTGCCGCCGGAACGGCGCTGACCTGGGGGTTCCCGGTTCCGGCCGACGCGAAGGGCGAAAACCGCGGCGCATGGGCGTGTCGCCGCGAGCCTCGAACACCTGTTCGTCTATGGTGTTGTGCACAACGGGGCCAGCGATCCACAGATCAGTCGCCGCGCCTGGAATTGTCGGTCCCTCCCCGTAGCGTCGGACCGGACAGAGCTTGAACCCCGGACAAGCTTGATCTGGACAACCGAACAGACACAGGCCCCAACCAGCGAGGTGGACTTCCATGCCAGCAGCACCCGACAAGGACAAGGCGCTCGAGCTCGCCCTTGCGCAGATCGACAAGCAGTACGGCAAGGGCTCGGTGATGCGCCTCGGCGAGGACAACCGCCCGCCCGTCTCCGTGATCCCCACCGGCGCGATCGCCCTCGACGTCGCGCTCGGCATCGGCGGCCTGCCCCGCGGCCGTGTCATCGAGGTCTACGGCCCGGAATCCTCCGGCAAGACCACGGTCGCCCTGCACGCGGTGGCCAACGCCCAGCGCAACGGAGGGATCGCGGCGTTCATCGACGCGGAGCACGCGCTGGACCCGGAGTACGCCAAGAAGCTCGGCGTGGACACCGACGCGCTGCTCGTCTCCCAGCCGGACACCGGCGAACAGGCGCTGGAGATCGCGGACATGCTGATCCGCTCCGGCGCGCTCGACATCCTGGTCATCGACTCCGTGGCCGCGCTCGTGCCGCGCGCCGAGATCGAGGGCGAGATGGGCGACTCGCACGTCGGCCTCCAAGCCCGCCTGATGAGCCAGGCGCTGCGCAAGATGACCGGTGCGATGAACAACTCCGGCACCACGGCGATCTTCATCAACCAGTTGCGCGAGAAGATCGGCGTCATGTTCGGCTCGCCGGAGACCACCACGGGCGGCAAGGCGCTGAAGTTCTACGCCTCGGTCCGCCTCGACGTCCGCCGCATCGAAACGCTCAAGGACGGCGGCGAGCCGGTCGGCAACCGCACCCGCGTCAAGGTCGTCAAGAACAAGATGGCCCCGCCCTTCAAGCAGGCCGAGTTCGACATCCTCTACGGCGTGGGCGTCTCCCGCGAGGGCTCGCTCATCGACATGGGCGTCGACCAGGGCATCCTGCGCAAGTCGGGTGCCTGGTACACGTACGAGGGCGACCAGCTCGGCCAGGGCAAGGAGAACGCGCGGAAGTTCCTGCGCGACAACCCGGACATCGCCAACGAGATCGAGAAGCGCATCAAGGAGAAGCTCAACATCGGTCCGCAGGTCGATGCCGAAGCCGAGGTAGCGCCCGCACCGGTCGACTTCTGATCCGGGGAGGGGAGGGGATCGGCAGGTTCCCTCCCCGGTGCTCGGGCCGCGCGCCGGCCCGCCGCTGAAACCGGGGACCAGCGCGGTTTCCCCGCGACGGGATCTTCGGGCGCGACGGTGTTCCGGATGCGCAGGTGTGCTCTGTGCCCGACGGTTCTCCGGCTGGGTGCGGGGCGGCTGGGCGCGGCCAGCGGGTCGGGCGAGGATTGCGGTCAGGGTCTCTGCCGGTGCGGTGGGGATCTCTCGGGTACGGGCGTGCTCGGCCGGTCAGAAGCGGTGCGCGCGGGCAGGCTCCGCGGGTGAGCGCTGGCCGGGGTGAGGAGCATCGGTGCGGGCTCTGGTCTGAGCCGGTGCGAGTTTCGGCGGCTGCGTTTCGGTCGGCGGGTGGTGGGCCGTGCCGAATCGCGGTGTTCCGGCGCCGGGGAATCGGCGTTGAGGCGGAGGTGCCGTCGTCCGAGGGCGGCACCGTGAACAGGGAGTGTGGTCGTGGCCAGGGCGCCGAAGGTCGATCCGATGGAGTTGCCTCCGGAGGAGCGGGCGAAGAAGGCCAAGGAGATCTGCTTCGACCTCCTCGCTGCCCGGCCGCGGGCAGTCGAGGAGCTGCGACAGACGTTGCAGCGCAAGGGTTTCGACAGCGATACCGTGGAAACCCTGCTCGGCAAGCTCGACCGTGCCGGTCTCGTCAACGACGCCGAATTCGCCGAAGCCTGGGTCCGCGACCGGCACGCCAACCAAGGGCTGTCGCGTACCGCGCTCGTCGCGGAGCTGCGGCGCAAGGGCGTCGACGACGAGATCGCTTCGCAAGCGGCGGAGGAAGTCGACCGGGAAGCCGAGGAACAACGTGCCCGCGAACTGGTGCGCAAACGGCTCAGGTCGCTCGGGAACGTCGACGAGCAGACCGCGATCCGCCGACTGCTCGGGTTCCTCGCGCGCAAGGGCTATCCGCAAGGACTGGCGTACACGGTGATCCGCGACGAACTTCGCGAGTTCGGGGCGGAATCCAGCCTGCTGGACGACGTGACAGTCGACTGACTGGCCTGCGCCATAAAGAAACCCGCCGCCTCCACTGCGAAGGCGACGGGTTCCGGAAAGGCTCAGCGCAGTGCGGCGGCTTCGGCAGCCAGCTTCTCGACGGCAGCGAAGTCCTTGGCCGCCAACAGCTTCGCGGGCGTCAGCCACGATCCGCCGATGCAGCCGACGTTCGGCAGCGCCAGATACGACGGGGCAGACGACACCGTGATCCCGCCGGTCGGGCAGAACTGCAGCTGCGGCAGCGGCCCGGCGATCGACTTCAAGAACGCCGCGCCCCCGCTCGCTTCCGCCGGGAAGAACTTCAGCGCGCTCAACCCGCGTTCGGCCAGCCGCATCGCCTCCGACACCGTGCTCGCGCCGGGAAGGAACGGCAGCCCGGTGGCGAACGCGGCGTCCAGCACCGCGTCCGTGCAGCCCGGCGTCACCAGAAACTTCGCGCCCGCGTCAGCAGCCTGCTTCGCCTGCTCCGGCGACGTCACCGTGCCAGCGCCCACGACGATGTCCGGCACCTCCGCGGCCACCCGCTCGATCGCGGTCAGCGCGACCGGCGTGCGCAGCGTCAGCTCGATCACCCCGATCCCGCCGGAGTGCAGGGCGCGGGCCGTCGGCACCGCGTCGTCGACGTCGTCGATCACCACGACGGGCATCACGGGGGACAGGGCGAGCAGGTCCGTGCCGGTGGTCACTGACCGACCTCCTGGGTCTGGAGAGCGTACGGGGACTCGCCCATTGTCCCGTTTCCGAATGGCGGAACGCCCCGGGCGAGGTCCAGCTCCGGCGTGAGCGCCCCGAACACGCTCGCGCCCTGGTCAGCCGGGCCGACCGCCCGGCGCAGCGCCCCGAACAGCTCCCGCCCGGTCCCGCTCCACGCGGCCTCCGACGGCGGGGCGTCCGAGAGGTCCCGCCGCGCCAGTTCGTCGTCCGCGACCAGCACGTCCAAGCTCCCGGACCGAGCGTCGAACCGGACCACGTCGCCGTCGGCGATCCGGGCGATCGGCCCGCCCACCGCGGCCTCTGGCGTCACCTGAATCGCGGCCGGCACCTTGCCCGACGCGCCCGACATCCGCCCGTCGGTGAGCAGTGCGACGCGGAAACCCCGGTCCATCAGCACGCCCAGCGCCGGTGTCAGGCCGTGCAGTTCCGGCATGCCGTTCGCCTGCGGGCCTTGCTGCCGCAGCACCACGACCACGTCCCGGTCCAGCTCCCCGGCCTCGAACGCGACCCGGAATGCCTCTTGTGACGTGAACACCCGCGCCGGTGCCTCCACTACGCGATGCTCCGGGGCGACTGCCGACACCTTCGTGACCGCCCGGCCCAAGTTGCCCTCGACCATCCGCAGCCCGCCGTCCGGCGCGAACGGCCGCCAAACCGGACGCAGCACCTCTTCGTCGAGGCTGCGCGTCGGCACGTCCCGCCACACGAGTTCGCCGTCCGACAAGATCGGCTCCTGGGTGTACCGGCGCAGACCGGGACCCGCGACGGTGAGCACGTCCTCGTGCAGCAGTCCCGCGTCGAGCAGCGTGCCGACGAGGAATTGGATCCCGCCGGCCGCGTGGAAGTGGTTGATGTCCGCGCTGCCGTTCGGGTACACCCGCGCCAGCAGCGGCACGACCGCCGACAGGTCCGAGAAATCGTCCCAGCTCAGCTGAATCCCGGCCGCCGCGGCGATCGCCACCAAGTGCATCGTGTGGTTCGTCGACCCGCCGGTGGCCAGCAGCGCGACGATGCCGTTCACGAACGCTTTTTCGTCCAGCACCTGCGAAATCGGCGTGTACGCCTCGCCTCGGGACAGCTCGACGACCCGGCGGCCGGCCTCCTCGGTGAGCGCCTGGCGCAACGGCGTGTTCGGCGGCACGAAGCTGGCACCCGGCAGGTGCAGGCCCATCACCTCGACCACCATCTGGTTCGAGTTGGCGGTGCCGTAAAAAGTGCAGGTGCCAGCGGAGTGATACGACGCGGCTTCCGCGTCGAGCAGGTCTTCCCGTGTCGCGAGCCCCTCGGCGTACAGCTGCCGCACTCGTGCCTTTTCCTTGTTGGGCAAGCCTGAATTCATCGGCCCGGCCGGCACGAGGATCGCGGGCAGATGCCCGAACGACAGCGCGCCGATCAGCAGTCCCGGCACGATCTTGTCGCACACCCCCAGCAGCAACGACGCGTCGAACATGTCGTGGGACAGCGCGATCGCCGTCGCCATCGCGATCACTTCGCGGCTGAACAGGGACAACTCCATGCCTGGACGGCCCTGCGTGATGCCGTCGCACATCGCGGGCACCCCTCCAGCGAACTGCGCGACACCGCCGGCTTCGCGGACCGATTTCTTCAGCCAGGCCGGGTATTCCTGCATCGGTTGGTGAGCGGAGAGCAGGTCGTTGTAGGACGACACGATCGCCACGCCGGGCGCGCGCAACTGCCGCAGCGCCTGCTTGTCGACGCCGTCCATGGCGGCGAAACCGTGTGCGAGGTTGCTGCAAGCGAGGCCGCGGCGGACCGGCCCCTCCTCGAAAGCGGCCGCGCTGCGGGCGAGGTACGCCGCCCGCGTGTCCGCACTGCGCTCGGCGATCCGGTCGGTGACGTCGGCAAGCACGCGGTGCACCGCGGCGGTCGGGTTCGGGCTGCTGCTCATCTCAAGCTCCCGGCTCGTGACGGGTTCGCGAGACGGCGGCGCTGGCGTCGCGGGAACGTGACGGTGCACACGGTAACCCGAGAACCCGCCAGAAACAAAATCGATTCAGAACCCCCTTACGGGGTGATGTGGACCAGCCGTTCGGTCGGCAGCTGGGTGTTCGCGGATGGTGACAGGCACCATCCGCGACCGGAGGTGGTGATGATGCAAGATTCGAAGGGGCCGACTCCGCAGGAACGCGGTTTGGGCGCAACGTTGCGAAATGTCCGGATCGAGGCGCGCTTCGGCTTGCGGCAGCTGTGCCGGTGGGTCGGAGTGGACCCGGAGCTGCTGTCGAGCTGGGAGCGAGGCGAGCAGGTTCCGACACCGGAGGACGTGGCGGGCGTGCTGGGTGCGCTCGGCGTGACCGGCGAGCGGAAGGCCCGGATCATGTCGCTGGCGCGCAGTGTGGCGGGCTCGAGCTGGTTCATGCCGAGTTCGCAGGCGTCCGCGAAGCTGGCCGGGTACGAGCAGGCCGCGACGTCGGTGACGGTGTGGGCGCCGCTGCTGATTCCGGACCTGCTGGAGATCCCCGACTACGCGCGGCTGGTGTTCGGCCCCAGCCTGCGAGACCAGGACACTCTGGAACAGATGGTGGGGAATCGCCTGGACCGCAACAGGATTCTGTTCGGCGCGGAGGCGATCGAGGCGCAGATTTTCGTCGGAACCGAGGCGCTGAGGAATCACTTCGGCGATGCCGAGGTGATGCTGCGGCAGCTGCGATATCTCAAGGAGTTGACGGAGGTCTCGCGGACGGTGAAGGTCCGTCTGGTCCCAAATCAGGCCATGACAGCGGACGCGTTCAGCTGGTACCGGCAGCGGGGCATGTCGGAAGTCGTGTACTGCCCGCACCATTGCGGCGGTGTCTTCCTGACCGGCCAGGAGGCCGCCCCGTATGCGGGAACCGTCGAGCGGCTGGCCGAGGTCGCGTTGTCCCGGGCCGATTCGCTGGACCGGTTGTCGGACACGGTTGCCGGGTTCGCGAATGAGGTGAAAACCCAGCGGCTGGCGAATGACGCCGGGCTGGCAAAGCTCCTGGCGGGGGAGGATCCGGCTGACTAGCGCCCTGACGCCGCAGGCCGTGCGGTTTGGTCCCCTAAAGTCCGAATTCGTCAGCAATTCACTGCGCAAGCTCCGATTAAATGACGTCTGACTCGCTCATTGGTGCTCTCTCGGTGTCCTCGAGCCATTTCCTGTCATATTGACAAAACCGGGATGTTTGACTCATCATCCCGGATGACGGAAATGGGGGTCATTGTGTTCTCCGCTGAGGAACTGCGGCGATGAACGGCAATGGGGACCGGGCTCGCCGATGAGCGGTCCGGATGTCGTCGCGGCCGCCGGGTGGAAGGCGAGGCTGGCGGGCTCGCTTCTCCCGCCGCCCGGGCCGGCGCGAGTGCTCGCGGTCGCCGCCCTTGTCACGAGCTTGGGTTTCGGCGGCTATACCGCCGGAAGCGTGCTGTTCTTCACCCGTGGCGCGGGCCTGTCGACCGGCCAGGTCGGCGTGGGACTGTCGCTTGCCGGTTTGCTCGCGGTCGGCGGGAACATCCTGTTCGGCCGGCTCGCCGACAGGTGGGGCCCGCGCGAGATCACCATGTTCGTGGGCGGTCTTCAGGTTGTGGCGCTGCTGCTCAGCACGGCTGTCGATTCGTTCGCGATGTTCCTTCCCGTCGTGTGCTTGCTCGGCGTCAGCGAGCAGGCGGGCAAGGTATGCCGGAACGCGCTGATCGGCGGCGCGGTCGAGGGCGAGGAGCTTGTCCGCACCTTGGCCTACCTGCGCAGCGTGCTCAACGGAGGAATCGCCGTCGGCGCGATGCTGGCCAGCATCGCGGTTCGCTACGACACGCGTTCGGCATATCAGATCCTTCTTTTCGCGATCGCCGGAGTGAGCCTGCTCGGCTATTCCTTGTACCTTTTTGTTCCCAGAACTCATCCGGCACCGCGTCGGCCGGGGAAGGAAAAAGACACTCCGAAGACCCCGCCCAGCATCGCGTATGTGTCCACGGGCCTGTTATGCGGAATCGTGAACCTCGGCGACACCGTATTGACCGTCGGCCTCCCGCTCTGGGTGATCGGGCAGACCGCCGCCCCGAAACCCATGGCCGCGTGGCTCCACGCCGTCAATACTCTGTTAGTGGTCCTTCTTCAAATCAGGGCGAGCCGAGGCGCGAAGACGATCACGGGCGCGACCCGATTGCTTCGGCTGGCGGGGCTGACGATGGCGGCGGCGTGCCCGGTGTTCTGGTTGGCGCACGATTTCACCGCGGTGTGGGCCAGCATTGTGCTGTTGATCGGCGTCCTGCTGCTGACGGCAAGCGAACTGTGGAACTCGGCGGCGATCTGGGGGCTGTCGTTCAGCTTGGCCCCGGTCGAGTCGCGAGGCGCGTACCTCGGGAAGTTTTCCATCGGCACGACGTTGCGCGAGGTGTTCGGACCGGTGCTGGTGATCGGCCTGATCACCGGGACGGGAGGTGCCGGGTGGTTCCTGTTGGCGGGGTTGATGGTGTTGGCGTCGGTAGGTGCCGGTCCGGTGGCGCGCAGGGCGCAGCGCGAGAGCGGGGTCTCCGGTCGGTAGTGGCTGCTTTGCCGATTCTGTCACGCAGGGTGCGGGTGAGGGAACTCTCTGCTTGCGTGGGCACTTCGGCGAGAAGTTCGTGATCCGTGCCTAGGCCCTCCGCGTGGAGACGAGTTGTGAGTCGGCGGCATGAGTTGTGCGGCTGACGTCCCGGTGTCGTCCTGGACCCCACTTTCGGCCCCTATCTGGGCAGAAATTCCCAGGTCAACAGGTACATCAGGCCATCCTCTGGTAAATGTGCTACTTGTCACAGTGCACCGCGCGAGGCAGAGTCGTACCTGGCGACGTTGATCGTCACCCGAACTGCCGGCCCCACCATCAGGGAGGCTTCCGATGTCCACCACAGAGATCGCCGAACTCCGGCGCACCATCGGCCAGTTGCGGCAGTGCGTGGGCGCATTGCGGTCGCGCTACGGCGACGCGTCCGCGGTGCGCCGGCTGGCCAACGACGTCGAGCGGCTCGACATCGACAGCGCGGACCTGGACGGGCATCCGCCCGCTGTGCCCGCGCAGGCGAAACCTCTCGAACGCGTGCCTGTCCCGGACACTCCCTACGACCCGGCGCTGTGGAGCGGCGCTGACGACGAAGGTGTCGGTGGCTACAAGCGCGACCAGCGGTGAGCGCGCCCGCTGACAACGACGTCAGCCGCGCCCCCACCGGCGTTCGAGCGCCGGGGCGGGCGCGGCTTGCCGCCCGGACGCTGCGTACCGACCGGTGGTGGCTGTCGCCTCTGCTCACTGTGCTGGGGCTGGCCACCTTCGTCGTTTACGCGACTGTCCGGGCATTCGTGCGCACCGCCTACTGGGTGCCCGAATACCACTATCTGACGCCGTTCTACTCGCCCTGCGTGTCCACCTCGTGCGTCCCGGGATCGAGCCACTTCGGGCACTGGTTCGGCGAGATGCCGTCCTGGCTGCCGCTCGGTGTCCTCGTGCTGCCGTTCCTGCTCGGGTTCCGGTTGACCTGCTACTACTACCGCAAGGCCTACTACCGTTCGGTCTGGTTCTCCCCGCCGGCCTGCGCGGTCGCCGAACCGCACGCGCGCTACACCGGAGAGACGCGGCTGCCGCTGATCGTGCAGAACGTGCACCGGTACTTCTTCTACGTCGCGTGCGTCGTTTCGCTCGTCAACACCTACGACGCCGTCGTCGCCTTCCAGAGTCCCACCGGGTTCGGCTTCGGGCTCGGCAACGTGATTCTCGTGCTGAACGTCGTGCTGCTGTGGGCGTACACGCTCTCCTGCCACTCCTGCCGGCACGTCACCGGCGGGCGGCTCAAGCATTTCTCGAAACATCCCGTCCGGTACTGGATCTGGACGCAGGTCACGAAGCTCAACACCCGGCACATGGCCCTCGCGTGGACGACGCTCGGCACGCTCGTGCTGACCGACTTCTACGTGATGCTCGTGTCGAGCGGCGCGATCTCGGACCTGCGCTTCGTGGGCTGAACCCCGGAAATCCAGCAGTGCAAGGCAGTTCTCCCCAGCTCGTGAGGTGGCTTATTCCATGACCGAGGTCGAGCGGCACAGCTACGACGTGGTGGTGATCGGTGCCGGCGGCGCCGGTCTGCGCGCGGTGATCGAAGCGCGCGAACGCGGATTCAGCGTCGCGGTGGTGTGCAAATCCCTTTTCGGCAAAGCGCACACGGTGATGGCCGAGGGCGGCTGTGCGGCGTCGATGGGCAACGCGAACTCGAACGACAACTGGCAGGTGCACTTCCGCGACACCATGCGCGGCGGGAAATTCCTCAACAACTGGCGGATGGCCGAGCTGCACGCTCGGGAGGCGCCGGACCGCGTCTGGGAGCTGGAGACGTACGGCGCGCTTTTCGACCGCACCGCGGACGGGCGGATCAGCCAGCGCAACTTCGGCGGGCACACCTATCCGCGGCTCGCGCACGTCGGCGACCGCACTGGGCTTGAGCTGATCCGCACTATGCAGCAGAAGATCGTTTCGCTGCAACAGGAGGACTTCAAGAAGTACGGCGACTACGAGGCGCGGATCAAGGTCTTCGCCGAATGCACGGTCACTGAGCTGCTGCTGGACAACGGCGCGATCGCGGGTGCGTTCGGTTACTGGCGCGAGAGCGGGCGGTTCGTGCTGTTCGAGGCGCCCGCCGTGGTGCTCGCGACGGGCGGCATCGGCAAGTCGTTCAAGGTGACGTCGAATTCGTGGGAGTACACCGGCGACGGGCACGCGCTGGCCCTTCGTGCCGGGGCGAAGCTGATCAACATGGAATTCGTGCAGTTCCACCCGACCGGGATGGTCTGGCCGCCGAGCGTCAAAGGCATCCTCGTCACCGAGGGCGTGCGCGGCGACGGCGGGGTGCTCAAGAACTCCGAGGACAAGCGGTTCATGTTCGAGTACGTGCCCGAGGTGTTCAAGGGCCAGTACGCGGACAGCGAGGGCGAGGCCGACCGCTGGTACACCGACCAGGAGAACAACCGCCGCACGCCGGACCTGTTGCCCCGCGACGAGGTGGCGCGGGCGATCAACTCCGAGGTCAAGGAGGGGCGCGGGTCCCCGCACGGCGGTGTGTTCCTCGACATCGCGAGCCGGTTGCCCGCCGAGGAGATCCAGCGGCGGCTTCCGTCGATGTACCACCAGTTCAAGGAACTCGCCGACGTCGACATCACCAAGGAGGCCATGGAGGTCGGTCCCACCTGCCATTACGTGATGGGCGGCGTGGAGGTCGACCCGGACACCGGCGCGGCGAGCGTGCCCGGGCTGTTCGCGGCGGGCGAGTGCTCCGGCGGCATGCACGGGTCGAACCGGCTCGGCGGCAACTCGCTGTCGGACCTGCTCGTGTTCGGCCGGCGCGCCGGACTCGGTGCGGCGTCCTATGTGGACGATCTCAAGGACCGGCCTGCGGTTTCGCAGTCCGATGTGGACGCTGCGGCGGCGATGGCGCTTGAGCCGTTCAATCCGCCTTCCGACGGCACCCCGGAGAATCCGTACACGCTGCACACTGAGCTTCAGCAGTCGATGAACGACCTGGTCGGCATCATCCGCAAGGCCGGGGAAATCCGGCAGGCGCTGGACAAACTCGCGAACATCCGGCAGCGGATCGGGCAGGTGGAGGTGGAGGGCCACCGGCAGTTCAACCCCGGCTGGCACCTCGCGCTCGACCTGCGGAACATGCTGCTGGTGAGCGAATGCGTCGCCCGCGCGGCGCTGACCCGCACGGAAAGCCGCGGCGGCCACACCCGCGACGACTATCCGTCGATGGACCCGGACTGGCGGCACCGGCTGCTCGTCTGCTCCGCGCGGCCGGGCGGCAACCCGCTGGTGCCGGACGTCGACGTCGAGGTGAAGGAACAGGTGCCGATGCGGCCGGACCTGCTCGAGCTGTTCGAACTCGACGAGCTGGGCAAGTACTTCACCGACGGCGAGCTGGAGACCCACCCCGGGAGGACCGCGTGAGCTACCAGGCGAAGTTCCGCGTGTGGCGAGGGGACGCGACCGGCGGCGACCTGCAGGACTTCACCGTGGAGGTGAACGAGGGCGAGGTCGTGCTCGACATCATCCATCGGCTGCAGGCCACCCAGGCCGCCGACCTCGCCGTCCGCTGGAACTGCAAGGCAGGCAAATGCGGCTCGTGCTCGGCGGAGATCAACGGCAGGCCGCGGCTGTTGTGCATGACGCGCATGTCGACGTTCACCGAGGCTGAAGTCGTGACGGTCACGCCGATGCGCACCTTCCCGGTGATCCGCGACCTCGTCACCGACGTGTCGTTCAACTACACGAAGGCACGCGAGATCCCGTCCTTCACCCCGCCGGAGGGGCTGAAACCCGGCGAGTACCGGATGCAGCAGGTGGACGTCGAGCGCTCGCAGGAATTCCGCAAGTGCATCGAGTGCTACCTGTGCCAGAACACCTGCCACGTCGTGCGCGACCACGAGGAGAACAAGGAGAGCTTCGCCGGTCCCCGTTACCTCATGCGGATCGCCGAGCTGGAGATGCATCCCCTGGACGTCGCCGACCGCCGCGACGCCGCGCAGGACGAGCACGGGCTGGGGCTCTGCAACATCACCAAATGCTGCACCGAGGTGTGCCCGGAAGGCATCCACATCACCGACAACGCGCTGATCCCGATGAAGGAACGCGTCGCCGACCGCAAGTACGACCCGATTGTCTGGCTGGGAGACAAGCTGTTCCGCCGTAACCGGTGAGCGGCTCCCGCCGTGGTGGCGGATTTCGCTTGCTGCGGGAGCGTTCACGCGGGCCGGTTCACGCTTGCTCCGGGCCGGTTCGCGTGGGCGGCGGGCCTTTTCTCGTGGGCGGCGGGCCAGTTCCCTCGGGTGCCGGGCCTGTCCTCGCGGGTGGCTGCCTAGCTCTCGCGGGTGCCGGGCCTGTCCTCGCGGGTGGCTGCCTAGCTCACGTGGGTGCCGGGCCTGACCGCGCGGACGACTGCCTAGCTCACGCGGATCGTGGGCTAGCCCACGCAGGCCCCGGACCCGTTCGTCCGCGGGCCGCGGGTGCGTTCACCCCTGAGCCGCGGTCCTGTTCCTCCGCGGGCTGCGGGCGTATTCAGTTGTGGTTGGCGATAGGCGATCCCTCCTTGCTCGAAAACAGCTGGCGTGGCGGCATGGACCGGACACGGCCAGGCCAGACGCCTGGCCGCAAGCGCGGTTCGCTGACGGTTCCTTGTTCCGGCGGCTCGATCTCACCGCACGCCGACGAGGTCGAAGACCAAGGCGCGGGCCAACGCACGGGAGCGGTCAAGGAACCTGCGCGGCCGCGGCGAGAATGCTCGCGGGCTCATGCCACAGGACTTGCTTTGATGACACCAACGTTAGCAGCCCCCTCGGCCAAACCGCATCACTCGATCGGCTCGAGCGAAGAGTCGAAGAGTTGAAGAATCGAAGAGCCGATTCTCGTTGCCACGGAAGAACTTCCCGAAAGGACAAGCCCCATGATCACCGGCGCCCACGTGATCCTCTACAGCAAGGACGCGGCAGCAGACCGGGAGTTCCTGCGAGACGTCCTGGACTTAGGACACGTAGACGCCGGCGAAGGCTGGCTCATTTTCCGTTTGCCCCCAACAGAACTCGCGGTCCATCCGACTGAAGGCGCGCCACAGCAGGAGTTCTTCCTGATGTGTGACGACCTGGCCGAAACCGTCCGGCAGCTGACCGGGAAAGGCGCCGAAATCGACGGCGAGATCACGAAAGCCTCCTGGGGAACGAGAGCGTCGATCCGGTTGCCCAGCGGAAGCGTTCTGCCGCTCTACCAGCCGAGGCACCCCGTCGCGCACAGCTAGGCCCACAAAAAACAAGAAACCCCCAGCGCCGCAACGAAAGCAGCGCCAGGGGCTTCAAGGGAAAGAACGAACCGTCAGAGAGGTCCTCCGCGCAAGCCGCCGGTCGCCGCGGCGGCGAGCTCCGTGGCATCCTTGGCATCCGTGTCGATGTGCTTCTTGCTGCGCCGGTTGCGCCGCTCCAGGTACGTCGCGAGCGCGGTCAGCAGCAGGCACATCGCGATGTAGATCACGGCGGCCACGAGGGTCGACGGGACGATCGGGCGGCCGAAGTCGCCCTGGCTGCCGATGTAGCGGGCGTAGTACAGCAGCTCCGGGTACGTCACCAGGAAGCCGAGCGCGGTGTCCTTCAGCAGGACCACCAGCTGGCTGATGATCGTCGGCAGCATCGCCCGCAGCGCCTGCGGCAGCAGAACCGTGAACATCACCTGGGTCTTGCGCATGCCCAGCGCGTACGCGGCTTCGCTCTGGCCCTTCGGCAGCGACTGGATGCCCGCGCGGAAGACCTCCGCCAGCACCGAGCCGTTGTACAGCGTCAGGCCGAGCACCACCGCGAACAGCGGCGAAGTGTCCACGCCGAGGGTCGGGAGGCCGTAGTAGAACAGGAACATCAGGATCAGCAGCGGGATCGCGCGGAAGAACTCCACGACGAAAGTGCAGATCCCGCGCACCCACGCGTGGTCGGACAGCCGTCCGGCGGCGAACACCGCGCCGAACACGATGGCCAGCACCGCGCCCAGCGCGAAGGCCTTCACGGTCGCCAGGACGGCGTTCGCGAGGTCGCTCTGCACCTGGGAGTACTGCAGCCATTCCCACTTGCGGCCGGAGAACTGGCCGCTGTCCACGAAGCGGTAGACGACGAACGCGATCAGCGCCGCCACCACGAGGATGCCCAGCACCGCGTAGATCCGGTGCCGCGCCCGCGCTTTCGGGCCCGGGGCGTCGAACAGAACCGAGCTCATCGGGCCACGCTCCAGCGCTTCTCCAGGCTGCGCTGCACGAGCGACAGCACCGACACGAGGATGATGAAGCCGAGTGCCACCCACAGCAGCGCGACCATCTGGTTGTCGCCGCGCTCGGACACGTACTGCCGGATCGCGCCGGCCTCGGCGACCGAGAACCCGCTGGCGATCGTCGTGTTCTTCAGCAGCGCGATGAGCATGCTGATCAGGGGCGGCACGACCGACCGCAGCGCCTGCGGGAGCACGATCCCGCCGAGGATCTGCCCGGAGGACAGGCCCAGCGCGCGGCCCGCCTCGGCCTGGCCGATCGGCACCGTGTTGATGCCCGAGCGCACGACCTCGCAGATGAACGCCGACGTGTAGATCGTCAGCGCCACCGCGGCGGTCGGGAAGTAGTCGATCTTGACGATGTCCAGCAGCGGGTAGGCGAACACGAGGAACGCGAACACCAGCGTCAGCGGCGTGTTGCGCAGGATGGTGACGTAGGTCGTGCCGATCGCGCGCAGCAGCGGGACCGGGCTCACCCGCAGCATCGCGAGGATCGTGCCCAGCACCAGGCTGCACGCCCCCGCGATCAGGAAGAGTTCGATCGTGGTGAGAAAGAACGGACCGAAGAGGTCCAGATTGTCGAGCAGGACGTCCATGGAGCCTTCCCCGCGTCCGTGTGCCGATAGTGGGTGTGCCGCGGCCGGTGGGCGAAAGCTTCGCCCACCGGCCGCAGGATCAGATCAGTACCGCTCGATGGCCGGCGGCGTCGCGGGCGCGCCGGACTTGCCGAGGGTGGCGTCGTAGATCTTCTTCCAGGTGCCGTTGTCGACCGCGGCCTGCAGCAGGTCGTCGATCTTGTCGCGCAGCACCTTGTCGTCCTTGTTCAGGCCGATGCCGTAGGGCTCCTTCGAGAACGGCTTGCCGACGACCTTGAAGCTGTCCTTGTCCTGCGCGGCGTAGCCCTTGAGGATCGCGTCGTCGGTGGTGACCGCGTCGACGTCCTTGGTGTTCAGCTTCTCCACGCACTGCGAGTACTTCTGGAACTCGACGATCTGGTCGGTCAGCTGCTTCTCGCGCACGCGCTGGATCGGGGTCGACCCGGTGACCGAGCAGACCTTCTTGCCCTTCAGCGTCTCCGGCCCGGTGATCGAGTTGTCGTCGGCGCGCACCAGCAGGTCCTGCCCGGCCTGGAAGTACGGGCCGGCGAACGAAACGAGCTTCTTGCGCTTGTCGCTGATGGTGTAGGTGCCGACGTAGAGGTCGACCTGGCCGTTGGAGATGGCCTGCTCGCGGGCGGCCGAGTCGACCGTCGTGAACTTGATCTTGTCCTCGCTGACGCCGAGGCCCGCCGCGACCATCCGGGCGATCTCGATGTCGAAGCCCTGGAACTTGCCGGTCTTCGGGTCCTTCTGGCCCAGCTCGGGCTGGTCGTCCTTGACGCCGATGGTGATGGCGCCCGCGGACTTGATCTTCGTGAACACCGGCGAGCCGTCGAGCTTGACGTCCTTGGCGACCTCGTAGGTCGGCAGCGGTGCGGCGCTGGCGTTGTTGTCCCCGCCGGGACCGGCCGGGGTGCCTTCCTTGCCGCAGGCCGTGAGCAGCAGCCCGCCGGCGAGCAGAGCGGCCGCGAGGGTGCGGATCCTCATGTCAGTCTCTCCAATATCTGTCCGGGAAACATCTGTCGGGGAACGTCGGAACCGGTCCGGGTACGGCCGATTACAGCCACCTCGGACGCGGGGCGCCGGGGGATTCCCCCGAACGGGTCAGTGGGTCAGGATCTTGCCGAGGAAGTCCTTCGCGCGGTCTGACTTCGGCTTGGTGAAGAACTCCTCCGGCGTCGTGTCCTCGACGATCTCGCCGTCGGCCATGAAGATGACGCGGTCGGCGGCGCGGCGCGCGAAGCCCATCTCGTGCGTGACCACGAGCATGGTCATGCCGTCCTTCGCCAGCCCGGTCATCACGTCCAGCACCTCCTGGACCATCTCCGGGTCCAGCGCCGAGGTCGGCTCGTCGAACAGCATCACCTTGGGCTTCATCGCGAGCGCGCGGGCGATCGCCACGCGCTGCTGCTGGCCGCCGGACAGCTGTGCCGGGTACTTGTCGGCCTGGTTCGCGATGCCGACGCGCTCGAGCAGTTCCATCGCGGTCTTGCGGGCCTCCGCCTGCGCGGTCTTGCGCACCTTCACCGGCGCGAGCATGACGTTCTCGAGGATCGTCTTGTGCGCGAACAGGTTGAACTGCTGGAAGACCATCCCGACGTCGGCGCGCAGCGCGGCGAGCGCCTTGCCCTCGTCGGGCAGCGGCACGCCGTCGACGGCGATCTCGCCGGAGTTGATCGGCTCGAGCCGGTTGATCGCGCGGCACAGCGTCGACTTGCCCGACCCGGACGGCCCGAGCACGACGACGACCTGGCCGCGCGGCACCTCGAGGGTGATCTCGCGCAGGACGTGCAGCTCGCCGAAGTACTTGTTCACGGCGGCCGCCTTGATCATCGGCGTCGCCACCTCGGTGGTCATCGTGGCCTCCAGAGCTCCGTTGGTCGTCCGGCGTCCGCGGAACCGGGGTTCCGCAACGCTTGCGGAAACCTACTACCGGGACATCTCTTGTAAAGACGGCTTGAGCAATACTTAGGGTTTCAACTACGTATCGGATTCGGCCGTCGTGGCGGCTTTCAGCCTAGTCCGGACTGTGTCCGCCGCCACGCACCGTGTCCGCGGGGCGCGGCGCCCTAAAGTCCGGCTACCGTGGTCGGGATCACCGGGGAGGCTGAAGCGTGCGCGTGCTGCTGGTGGAAGACGACGACCGGGTCGCCGGCGCGCTCGTGCCCGCGCTGGTCCGCCGCGGCCTCGCCATGCAGCGTCTCCCGTCCGGGGCCGGGGTGCTCGACCGCGTGCACGACGTCGACGTGATCCTTCTCGACCTCGGTCTTCCCGACGTCGACGGCGTGGTGCTCTGCCGCCAGATCCGGGCGGTCAGCGACGTCGCGGTGATCGTGGTGTCCGCGCGCGGCGAGGTGAACGACCGGGTGCACGGCCTGCGCGCCGGGGCCGACGACTACCTGGTCAAACCGTATGACGTGGAGGAACTGCTCGCGCGCGTCGAAGCGGTGCGGCGCCGCCGCGGCGAACGGACCGCGCCGGCGGTGCCGGTGGTCGAGGTCGGCGACGTCCGGATCGACCTCGCCCGGTACGAGGTGCTGGTGGCGGGCGAGCCGATCGCGTTGTCCCGCAAGGAGTTCCAGGTGCTCGCGCTGGTCGCGGCGGCGGGCGGCGCGGTGTGCTCGCGCGAGCAGGTGCTGAACGAGGTGTGGGGCCACCGCGGCGCGGCGGAGAGCCGTTCGCTGGACGTGCACGTCGCCACCCTGCGCACGAAGCTCGGCCGCCCGGCGCTGATCGAGACGGTCCGCGGCGTCGGCTACCGGCTGGGCAGCGGACGGAGCTGACCGGTGCGCGTCCGGCTGCAGGGCATCGTCGTCACGCTCGTCGCGCTGCTCGTGTTCGGGCTCGGCATCCCGCTCGCGCTCAGCATCGCGAGCAGTCTCCAGCAGAAGCTCTTCCTCGACCGGCTCACCGACACCTCGCGGTTCGCCTCGCTCGCCCAGCGTCCGCTGCTCGACAACCAGCTCGGCCTGCTGGAGCCCAAGCTGCGCCGGTACACCGAGGTGTACGGCGTGAAAGTGGTCGTGGTGAACCAGGACGGCGAACCGGTGCTGAGCTCGCTCGGCGGCACCGACTCCGGACGCGTCGACCGGGCCGAGATCCAGGTGCCGGTCAACGAGGCGCTCGCCGCCCGTCCGCCCGAGGCCGGGCCGTTGCTGATGCCCTGGGCGACCGGCCCGCTGGTGCTGGCCGAGCCGATCCTCATCGACGGCGAGGTGCGCGGCGCGGTGGTGACGGAGTCCGCGACCGACCACGTCCGCACCCAGCTGCTGTGGCAGTGGCTGCTGCTGGCCACGTGCGCGCTGGTCGCGTTCGGGCTCGCGCTGCTCGTCGCGCTGCCGGTGGTGCGCTGGACGCTGCGCCCGGTCCGGCGGCTGGACGAGGCGACGGGCGCGCTGGTCGCGGCTGTGGTCAGCGGCCGGGAAGCGGAGCCGGTGGGGGAGAGCGGCGGTCCGCCGGAGCTGCGGCAGCTGGGGCGGTCGTTCGACCGGATGGCGGCGAGTGTGTCGGAAGCGCTGGCCGCGCAGCGCGCGTTCGTCGCCGACGCCTCGCATCAGCTGCGCAATCCGTTGACGGCGCTGAAGATCCGGCTGGGCAATCTCGACGGCCAGGTGACCGACGAAACCGCGGCCGCCGACCTCGAAGCGGCGCAGGTGGACGCCAGGCGGCTGAACCAGATCCTCGACGAGCTGCTGTCGATGGCCCGCGCCGAAGCGGCGGGCGGCGAGCTGGTTTCCGAGGACCTCGCCGAGGTGATCGCCGATCGGGTCGCCGACTGGTCGGTGGTCGGCGCGGCTCGTGAGGTCGTGCTGGAAAGCGCGGTGGACGTCGACGGTGCGCGCGTGCTCGTGCCGCCGCGCGGGCTGGAGGTCGTTCTCGACGCTCTGCTGGACAACGCGCTCAAGTTCAGCCCGTCCGGCACTTCCGTCGAGGTCGCCGCGAGCGTCGCCGAGGACCGCGTGACGGTCTCGGTCCGCGACCACGGCCCTGGCCTGCGCGAGGACGAACTGGAGCGGGCGGTCGACCGGTTCTGGCGCAGCACGGCGCACCAGAACGTGCCCGGGTCTGGGCTGGGGCTGGCCATCGTGACCGAGATCGTCCGGCATTCCGGCGGCGAGATGCAGTTGTCCCTGCCCGAGGGCGGCGGGCTGCGGATCGCGATGGACTTCCCGGTCACGCGCTAGACCTTCTCCGCGCGGTAATACGCCAGCGCGCCGGGATGCAACGGCAACGGCCCGGTCTCGATCCCCGGATGCACGTCGATCGACAGCGCCGCCCGGTTGACCGCCGCGAGCGCCGGACGGGCGTCGTACAGGCCCTTCGTGAGCGCTTCGGCGACGTCGGCGGACATCGAGGTGGGCACGACCAGGAAGTTCGGCACCACCAGCGTCGTGACCGGGCCGCTCTGGTCGTACGTGCTGCCGGGGATGGTCGCGGTGCCGTACACCGGGCTGAACCGCTGCATGCCCGGCATCAGCGAGGACATGTCGAGCAGCCGCAGGCGGACCTTGCGGTTGTACTCGGTGATGAGCGGCGTCGGCAGGCCGCCGGACCAGAACATCGCGTCGATCCGGTGGTCGGCCAGCGCGGAAAGGGAATCCTCCAGGCTCAGCTGGTTCACCGTCGCCGAGCTTTTCAGCCCGGCGACCTGCAGCACCCGGTCGGCGATGTACTCGACGCCCGACTCCGGCGAGCCGATCGCGATGTGGCGGCCGCGCAGCATCGGCACCGAGGTGTAGGGCGAGTCCGCGCGCACGACGATGTGCAGGTAGTCGTCGTGGATGCGGGCCAGCGCGGCGAGCTTGCCGGGGTGCGCGGCCGCCGCGTCCGCGGCCAGGTCCGCGGCGACGAACGCGACGTCCGCGCCCCCGGAAAGCACTCGGTTGAGGTTGTCGCGAGAGCCCTGGGTGGCGAGCACCCGGGGCGTCTCGATGCCGAGTTCGTTCGCCCACGCGGACGCCAGCGGCGCGGCGAGGTCGTGGTACACGCCGCCGGTCGACCCGGCCGCGACGCGCAGGTGCAGGTTCGCGAAGCTCGGCCCGCACCCGCTCAGCAGCACCATGAGCACTGCCAGCGCCGCGGTCAGCCTCCATCGCATGGGGCGATGGTGCCAGAGGTCAGCCGGTGACGTCGGTCAGGCTGTCGCCCATCCGGATCTTGCTGAGCCATTGCGTCGCCGTCTTGTCGGCCTGGTGGTAGACGCCCCACTTCAGGTAGTTGCGCGTTCCGTCGATGGTGGTGCCGGTGTAAGTGGTCGACCCGTCGAAGAAGGTCTGCCGTTTGCCGTCGAACCAGAACTGGATCGTGCCCTTGGTGCGATCGGTCGAGATCCGGAAGGCGATGTCGTGCCATTGGTCGTTCGCGACCGGCGCGTCCCAGAGCTTGACGCTGGTGTGATCGGTCGTCCACTCCTCCAGCTGGAGTTTGCCGCCGGAGATCTTGAGGACGATCGGATGGTTCGCGGTGCCGGTGCTCGGGCTGCATTTCAGCTGGAACACGTAGCGGCTGGTGGAGTCGGCGATGCGGTACTTCGACGACCAGCCGAGGTAGAAGGTCTTGCCCGCGGCGAGGTCGGGCCCGACCGCCTCGCAGCGTTCCTCCTGCGCGAGCTGCTCGGCGACCCACACCTTGCCTTTCGCGGCGTCGGTCGCGGTCTTGAAGTGGCCGTCGGCGCACTGGATCGAGTTGAACGCGCCGACGCCGTCGGCGGGGTCGGCCGACCAGGTGACCGATTGAAGAGCCGGGGCTGCGGCGACCGGGCCCGCCGCCAGCGCGGCCGCGACGAGCGTGCTCGCGGCGACAGCCGCGGAGCAGGCGAAAACCTTGCGCACTTTTCCTCCTGAGCGGCGGCGGTCCGATTCGGAACAATGGCGGTGATCTTATCTTCGGGAGTGCGCGGAAAACAATAGAGAAATTGCTGCCGGATGGTCGGTCCAGGCTATTTCCGTTCCCGGTCAACGGCACATTTCCCGATTAGCGGAATGCCCGGCGGGCCAGCTCTCCGATACCGCCGCATAACGCCCGGCAGGCGGGTGCCGGGTCCGGCGCGGGCCGCGGGGTTTAGGCTGGAGTGCGATGAACGCGAAAACGTACCAGATCCGCACGTTCGGCTGCCAGATGAACGTGCACGACTCCGAACGGCTCGCCGGGCAGCTCGAGGAAGCCGGCTACGTCCCCGCTCCCGGGCAGGCGAAGCCGGATCTGGTCGTGTTCAACACCTGCGCCGTGCGGGAGAACGCGGACAACAAGCTCTACGGCACCCTCGGGCACCTCCGCCCGGACAAGGTCGCCAATCCGGACATGCAGATCGCCGTCGGCGGCTGTCTCGCGCAGAAGGACCGCGGCGACATCGTCAAGCGCGCGCCGTGGGTCGACGTCGTCTTCGGGACGCACAACATCGGCTCGCTGCCGGCGCTGCTGGAACGCGCGCGGCACAACGCCGAGGCCGAGGTCGAAATCCTCGAATCGCTCGAGACGTTCCCGTCCACGCTGCCCGCGCGCCGCGAATCGTCCTACGCGAGCTGGGTGTCGGTTTCGGTCGGCTGCAACAACACCTGCACGTTCTGCATCGTGCCGTCGCTGCGCGGCAAGGAGCGCGACCGCCGTCCCGGCGAGATCCTCGCCGAGGTCGAGGCGCTGGTCGCCGAGGGCGTGCTGGAGGTGACGCTGCTCGGCCAGAACGTGAACTCCTACGGCGTCGAGTTCGGCGACCGGCTCGCCTTCGGCAAGCTGCTGCGCGCCACCGGCGGGATCGACGGGCTGGAGCGCGTGCGGTTCACCTCGCCGCATCCGGCCGCCTTCACCTCGGACGTGATCGACGCGATGGCCGAGACGCCGAACGTCTGCCACCAGCTGCACATGCCGCTGCAGTCCGGTTCGGACCGGGTGCTGCGCGAGATGCGCCGGTCGTACCGGTCCACGCGGTTCCTGAACATCCTCGACGAGGTGCGCGCCAAGATGCCGGACGCCGCCATCACCACGGACATCATCGTCGGCTTCCCCGGCGAGACCGAGGAAGACTTCCAGGCGACGCTCGACGTCGTCCGCGCCGCGCGGTTCTCCAGCGCGTTCACCTTCCAGTACTCGAAGCGCCCCGGCACGCCCGCCGCCGAAATGGACGGGCAGCTGCCGAAGGAGGTCGTGCAGGAGCGCTACGACCGGCTGGTCGAGCTGCAGAACGAGATCTCCTGGGAGGAGAACCGCAAGCTGGTCGGGCGCCGGGTCGAGCTGCTGGTCGCGGCGGGCGAGGGCCGCAAGGACGCCGAGACGCACCGGATGAGCGGCCGTGCCCGCGACGGACGGCTGGTGCACTTCACGCCGTCCGGCTCGGCTGTCGACCGTTCGGTCCGGCCGGGCGACGTCGTGGAGACGGTGATCAGCTACGGCGCGCCGCACCACCTCGTCGCCGACGGCGACCTCCTGACGCATCGCCGCACGCGAGCGGGCGACAACGCCGAAGCCGGTCTTCGGCCCAAGACGAGCGGGGTCACCCTGGGACTGCCGGGCTTCGGAGCCCCGGCGGCGCAGCCGGCCCCGGTGAGTGGGTGTGCAGGATGAGCGAACCGGGAACGTCGGCCGAGGTGGATCGGCACCTCAGCAACGAGATCGACGACGCGGGCCGCCGCGCCGCGCGCACGGTCGAGCTGGGCAGGCGCGGGTTCACCATCTCGGTGCTGATGTTCGTGCTGCTCGTGGCCCAGATCCTGCCGTGGGCCCAGGGCCGCGCGGGCTGGGAGACGCTGGCCGGCCAGGCGGGCGGGGTGCCGCAGCTGTTCGCCGCGACGTCCACCGGCGTCGGCGTGTTCATCGGCGCGGTCGCGCTGGTGTCGCGCCGCTGGTGGGTCGCGTGGTGCTGCGCCGCGGGCGGCTGGTTCGCCTCGGTCGACGGCCTGCTGGCGATCTGGTCGCAGCAGTCCGCGCACGCCAGCGGAGCGGCCGGGGACGGCCCGGGGATCGGCATGATCGTGGCGTGGATCGCGACGATCGTCCTGGCGACCCTCTGGATGCGCACCGCGTTCTCGCGCACCTGATCGCCTTCGGCAAAGTCCGTGAAGGGAACCTTCACGGACTCTGATTCCCTCAGGGTTCCCCTCACGGACTTCGGCCGGGCAACGAAAAGGGCCGGTACCCAGCGGTACCGGCCCTTTCCCGTAAATCAGCGATCCGCGACCGCGGCTTCCGCGGCCTCCATCCATTCCCGCCACTGAGCGGCCTGCTCGTCGGCCTTCTTCGCGCGCCGCTCGTCCCCGGCGGCGCGGGCCTTGGCGGCCTGCGATTCGAACTGCTCGACCCGCTCCCGGAACTGCGCGGCGCGCGCCTGCGCCTCCGGGTCGGTGCGGCGCCAGCGGCTGTCCTCGGCCGACTTCACCGCGTCCTGCACCGCCTTGAGCCGTCCGTCCAGTTCGCGGATGCGTTCGCGCGGGACCTTGCCGATCTCGTCCCACTGCTCCTGGATCCGGCGCAGCGCCGACTTGGCCGCCTCGAGATTGGCCGCCACGTCGATCTTCTCGGCCTCGACCAGCAGTTCTTCCTTGCGCTGGGCGTTGCCGGCGAACTCCGCGTCGCGCTCGGAGAACACCGCCGAGCGGCGGGCGAAGAACGCGTCCTGCGCCGCGCGGAACCGCTGCCACAGTGCCTCGTCACTGTCCTTCGGGGCGCGCCCGGCGGCCTTCCACTCGGCCATCAGGTCCTTGTACCGGCCGGCGGTGGCTCCCCAGTCGTCCGAGTCGGAGATCGACTCGGCTTCCGCGATCAGCTCTTCCTTGCGCTGCTTCGCGCTCGCCCGCTGCTTGTCCAGTTCGGCGAAGTGCGAGCCGCGGCGGCGGTTGAACGCCTCGCGCGCCTTCGAGAACCGCTTCCACAGCTCGTCGTCGGTCTTGCGGTCGACGCCCTTGACCGTCTTCCACTCGTCGAGGATGGCGCGCAGCCGGTCGCCCGCGGCCTTCCACTGGGTGGACTCGGCGGCGATCTTCTCCGCCTCGTCGGCCAGCGCCTGCTTGCGCGCGACCGCGGCGGCACGGGCTTCCTCGCGTTCGTGCTTGACGTTGACCAGCGCCTTCTCCGCCAGCCCGATCACGTACTCGAGCCGCGCGGCGAGCGCCTTGAGGTCGCCGACCACCGCTGCTTCGCCGAGCCCGTCACGGATCTGGGTGGCGCTCGAAAGCGCGTGCTTCGGGTCGCCCGCTCCGGAGTTCAGCCGCGTTTCGAGCAGTTCGACCTCGGTGCGCACGTCGTCGAAGCGGCGCGCGTAGTGCAGCAGGCCCTCCTCGGGCGTGCCGGCCTGCCAGACCCCGACCTCGCGTTCGCCGTCGGCGGTGAAGACGTAAACGGTGCCTTCCCCGTCGACCCGGCCCCAGGTGGCGGGGGCGGGCTCGGCGGGCGGCACCGGAGGCGCGGCATGGCCGGCGCCCTGCGCGTGCGGCACCGGGTGCGGTGCCGGGGTGCCGGGGGACGTGTTCTCCTGGGCCATCGCAGGCTCCTTATCGCCTGTACGCCCGCGGCTGCGGGCGCCCCGCCGCGGAAGCGGGGCCGGGTTACGCTGTTGTCGTGCTCTGCCGGGGGCATGGGGCCCCAGCGGCATTCAAGCAGCTCAGCGCGCGCCGTGGTACTGGGTGAGCCGCCTGAAAGCGTTGATCCTACTTCTCCTTGACGCTCCGTGCCCGCGTCCCGTCCCGGCCGGGTACCGTTCACCGGCGTGATCAGCCCTGCTCAGCGGCCCCGGCCGGTGGCCGTCGTCGGCCCCACCGCCACCGGGAAGACAGCACTGGCCGTGGAACTCGCGCTGGCGCTGGACGGCGAGGTCGTGAACGCCGACGCGCTCCAGCTCTACCGGGGCATGGACATCGGCACCGCCAAGGCGACCCCGGAAGAACGCCGAGGGGTCCCGCACCACCTGCTGGACGTACTCGACGTGACCGAGACCGCGTCGGTCGCCGCCTATCAGCGTGACGCCCGCAGCACGATCGAGCGGATTCTCGACGCGGGCCGGGTTCCGGTGCTGACTGGCGGCTCCGGGCTTTACGTGCAAGCGGTTCTGGACGACCTCCGTTTCCCGGGCACCGACCCGGCGGTGCGCGCACGGCTCGACGAAGAGGCGGCCGCACTCGGCACCGCCGCGCTCTATACCCGGCTGGGGGAGCGCGATCCGGTCGCCGCGGCGGCGATCCTGCCCACGAACACCCGCCGGATCGTGCGCGCGCTGGAGGTCATCGAGATCACCGGCGAGCCGTTCTCGGCGAACCTCCCGAAACCGGGTCCGGCGCGCTGGGACACCGTGCTGATCGGGGTCGACCGCGAGGTCGCCGAACTGGACGAACGCGTCGACCTGCGGGTGGAGCGGATGTTCGAGGCCGGTCTCGTGGACGAGGTGCGCGCGTTGCTCGGCCGGGGTTTGCGGGACGGGAAAACCGCTTCGCGGGCGCTCGGCTACCAGCAGGTGCTCGCCGAACTGGACGGCGAAGGCGACTTCGCGGCGGCAGCCGCAGCGACCGCACAGGCCACGCGGCGGTTCGTGCGGCGGCAGCGTTCGTGGTTCCGCCGGGACAAGCGGATCCAGTGGTTCGACGGCGGATCGGCGGACCTGGCCGCGCGGGTCCTCGCCGTGCTCGACCAGTAACCTGGACGCATGGGCGGCATCGAATTCCTCAAGGGCCACGGCACGCAGAACGACTTCGTGCTGCTGCCTGACGCGGCTGGCCGCCTGGACCTCACGGCGGAGCGGGTCGCGGCGTTGTGCGACCGGCAGCGGGGCATCGGCGCGGACGGCGTGCTGCGTGTCGTGCGTTCGAAGGCCATCGGCGAAGAGTCGGCCGGCGAATGGTTCATGGACTACCGCAACGCGGACGGTTCGATCGCCGAGATGTGCGGCAACGGCACCCGCGTTTTCGCGCGCTACCTGGTCGACGCCGGCCTGGAGCCGGACGGCGAGTTCGTCATCGGAACCCGCGCGGGCGACCGGCCGATCGTCGTGCACCCGGACCGTTCGGTCACCGTCCAGATGGGCCCGGCGGCGATCACCGGCACGTCGGTCACCGTGGTGGCCGGGGAGCCGTTCTCCGGGGTCGCGGTGAACGTCGGCAACCCGCACCTGGTGTCGGTCACCGACACCGACATCGCCGGTCTCGACCTGCGCGACCAGCCGGTTTTCGACCACGACGTGTTCCCGGACGGCGTCAACCTGGAGTTCGTCAACGTGCTCGGCGAGGGCGCGCTGCGGATGCGCGTCCACGAGCGCGGCGTGGGGGAGACGCGCGCCTGCGGCACCGGCACGGTCGCTGCGGTGGCCGCCGCGCTGCATCTCTCCGGCAAGGACACCGGCGAGTCCACAGTGGACATCCCGGGCGGCCGGGTGTCGGTCACGATCGGACGCGGCGAATCGACGCTGTCCGGACCGGCCGAGATCGTGGCCCGCGGCGAGCTGGACGAAGCCTGGTGGCTCGCCGCGGGCGCTTGATCAGCTGATCTTCACCGCCACCGCGAGTTCGCCTTCCCGGGTGGCCACGGTGTTCACCACACCGGCGATCCGCACGTCCTCGGCGATTCCGGCGAAGCCTTCGAGCACGTCCTCCGGAGCGGTGATCGACAGCGTCTCGACGGCGGTCCGCATGGACACCTTCGCGTCGCTCTTGGCCCTTCGCACGGCAGCGATCACCGAACCGGCTAGCGGCAGCAACGTGGCGTCGCCGTCGCTGTCCTGCGCGGTCGGCCAGGACGCTTGGTGCACGGAGCCTTCCTGCCACCACGACCAGATCTCTTCGGCGGCGAAGGGCAGCACCGGCGCGAACATCCGCACCAACGCGGACAGCACCGTCCGCAGCGCCACCTGGGCCGATTCGGCTGCCTCCGAGCCGAGGTCGCCGTACGCGCGGCCCTTCACCAGTTCCACGTAGTCGTCGCAGAACGTCCAGAAGAACGTCTCGGTCACCTGCAACGCACGCGCCTGGTCGAGCGCTTCGAACGCGGCTGTCGCTTCCTCGATCACCTTCGCCAGCGCGGCGAGCACAGACCGGTCCAACGGCTCCGTCGCGACCGCCTCTGCCCCCGGAATCCCGAGGCCGAGCACGAACCGGCTCACGTTCAACAGCTTCGTCGCCAGCCGTCGCCCGACCTTCATCTGGCCTTCGTCGACCGCCGTGTCCACGCCCGGCCGCGCGCTCGCCGCCCAGTAGCGCACCGCGTCGGAACCGTGCCGTTCCAGCAGATCCGCCGGGGTGACGACGTTGCCGACCGACTTCGACATCTTCTTGCGGTCCGGGTCGAGCACCCAGCCGGAGATCACCGCGTCCCGCCACGGCAGCACGCCTTCCTCCAGTTCGGCGCGGACCGCGGTGGAGAACAGCCAGGTGCGGATGATCTCGTGCGCCTGCGGCCGCAGCGAGAACGGGAACACGCGACGGAACAGGTCGTCGTCGATGCTCCAGCGCCCGGCGATCTGCGGCGTCAGCGACGATGTCGCCCAGGTGTCCATCACGTCCGCCTCCGCGACGAACCCGCCCGGCACGCCGCGCTGCTGCTCGGTGTAGCCCGGCGGAACGTCCGTGCTCGGGTCCACCGGCAGGCTCGCGTCCTCGGGCGTCAGCACGGCGTCGTGGTCCGGCTCGCCGTCGGCGTCCAGCGGGTACCAGACCGGGATCGGCACGCCGAAAAACCGCTGGCGGCTGATCAGCCAGTCGCTGGTCAGGCCTTCGACCCAGCTGCGATAGCGCACCTGCATGTGCGGCGGGACCCAGTTCAGCTCCTCGCCGCGCTCCAGCAGCTTCGCGCGCAGGACGTCGTCGCGGCCGCCGTTGCGCAGGTACCACTGGCGGCTGGTGACGATCTCGAGCGGCTTGTCGCCTTTTTCGTAGAACTTCACCGGATGCGTGATCGGCCTCGGCTCGCCGCGCAGCGCGCCCGACTCCCGCAGGAGGTCCACCAGGATCTGGCGTCCTGTGTGGACAGTCTTGCCCGCCAGCGGCTCGTACGCCTCTGTCGGCACCCCGTGCGGCGGTTCGGCGCGGAACCGGCCGTCGCGACCCAGCACGGGACGCGTTTCAAGCTGCAACGCCCGCCACCAGGTGACGTCCGTCGTGTCGCCGAAGGTGCACACCATCGCGATGCCGGTGCCCTTTTCCGGATCCGCGAGGTGGTGCGCGTGCACCGGAACCTCGACGCCGAACACCGGGGTGCGCACGGTCTTCCCGAAAAGGCCTTGGTAGCGCTCGTCATCCGGATGCGCGACGAGCGCGACACACGCGGGCAGCAACTCGGGACGCGTAGTCGAGATCAGCACTTCAGCGCCGTCGTCGGCGGTGAACACGAGATCGTGATACGCGCCCGGACGCTCGCGGTCTTCCAGTTCGGCCTGCGCGACAGCGGTGCGGAAGGTGACGTCCCACAGCGTCGGGGCTTCGGATTGGTACGCCTCGCCGCGCGCGAGGTTGCGCAGAAACGCGCGCTGCGAGATCTCCGTGGTCGCTGGGTCGATCGTCTGGTAGGCCAGCGTCCAGTCCACCGAAAGCCCGATGCTCCGCCAGACCTCTTCGAACACCTTCTCGTCGGTTTCGGTCAACTGGCGGCACAGCTCCACGAAATTGCGCCGGGACACCGGAATCGCGTTCTTGCCGGGCTTCTCCGGCGGAGTGAAGGACGGGTCGTAGGGCAGAGACGGCTCGCAGCGCACGCCGAAATGGTTCTGCACGCGGCGTTCGGTGGGCAGGCCGTTGTCGTCCCAGCCGACCGGATAGAACACCGAACGCCCGCGCATCCGTTGGTAGCGCGCGAGAACGTCGGTGTGCGTATAGGAGAAGACGTGCCCGATGTGCAGCGAACCGCTCGCGGTCAGCGGCGGCGTGTCGATCGAGTAGACGTCCGGGCGCGCGCGGTCGAACCGGTATACGCCTTCGCGTTCCCACACCGGTACCCATTTGGCGGTCAAGCCGTCGACGCCGGCTTTGTGCGGGATCTTCTCGTTCATGCCCGCACTTTACGGGGCGGGTACAACGATTTCCGCGCTCGTCGGAAGGTCCCGCATGCGCCGCAGCGGCGAGCAGATCACCCACAGCGCGCCCGCGACCGCCCCGGCCGTCCCGATCCACAGCGCTCCGGCGAGCCCCAGCCATTCGCCGAGCACGCCGCCGAGCAGCCCGCCGAGCGGAAGGGCGCCCCAGACGACGAACCGGACGCTCGCGTTCATCCGCCCGAGCAGCCGGTCCGGCGTGATCGCCTGGCGGTAGGAGACCTGCGCGATGTTGTAGAGGATCACGCCGAACCCGAACAGGGCCAGTCCCAGCCCGGCGAGCGCGGTCCGCCAGCCCGGTCCGGCGAACAGGACCAGCACTCCGCCCGGCCACAGCAGCACCGGGATCAGCCAGATCGACCGGGCCTGGCCGAGCTTCCGGATGAGCGGCCCGGCGCACAGCGCGGCCGCGATGCCGCCGACGCCGCTCGTCGCGAGCAGCCCGCCGACCTCGGCCGCGTTGAGTCCGGCGGTGCGGGTCAGGAACAGCACCTCGACGGCCTGCACCACGCCGGCGAAAAGGTTTGCCGTGGCGGTGCAGGCGACGATCGCGCGCAGCGGCCGGTCGGAGAGGACGAACCGCAGGCCTTCCAGCATCTGCGGCACCAGCCGGTCCTGTCCAGCGCGTTCCGGACGGGTTTCGACGGTGCGGATGCGCCACAGGCACAGCGCGGACGCGAGGTAGCCGAGCCCGGTGACCAGGACCGTGCTGGCCGCCCCGAGGAATTGCACGAGCACGCCCGCGACACTCGGGCCGGCGATCTGCGCCGACGACTGCACGCCCTGCAGCTTCGCGTTGCCCTCCAGCAGCTTTTCGCGGCCGACCAGCGCGGGCAGATACGCCTGGTAGGAGACGTCGAAGAAGACCGTCGCGAAGCCGACGAGCAGCACGACCGCCAGCACCTGCGCCATGGTGAGCACGCCGGCCCACCACGCGAGCGGGATGCTGAGCAGCAGCGCGCCTCGCACCAGGTCGGCGGCGAGCATGAGCGGCCGTTTGCGCATCCGGTCCACCCAGACGCCCGCGGGCAGGCCGATGACCAGGAAGCCGAGGGTCTCGGCCATGGTCAGCAGGCCCATCTCCAACGGGGTGGCGGCCAGCGTGACGGCGGCGAGCAGCGGAATGGCCGTGATCCCGACGAACATCCCCAGCTGGCTCGCCGTGTCCCCGGCCCACAGCCTGCGGAAATCGGCGTGGAAGAAGAGCGAGTCGCGACGCACCCGATCGAGTGTCGTCGAGTGATTGGAAAGAGTCAATCACTTTGTTTAGGCTGTGCGGATGCCGTGGCACCGACGTCCCTCCACCGAAGCCGAGGCAGCCGCGCTCGCGTCCGGAATACGGCTGCGCATCATCCGGTTGACCTCTTTCGAGGCGATGACGAACAAGGAGCTCGCGGCGCGGCTGCACCGCGACCCGGCGACCACGCTGCACCACGTGCGGCGCCTGGTGGACACCGGTTTTCTTGTTCCGCAGGAACCGCGCCGCGGAGCGCGCGGGGCGAAGGAGATCCCGTACCTGTCGACCGGGCTTTCCTGGCAGCTGGACAACGACGGCACGGACGCCGTCGCGGTCAACGAGGCCATGCTCGAGGCGTATCTGGCCGAAATGGCCGAGGCGGACCTGGCCGAGACGGAGACGACGCGACTCGTGGTCCAGGTGGGCGAGGAGGACGTCGCGGAGTTCAAGCGGCGGCTCGAAGAACTGCTCGAAGACTTCAAGGCCCGGCCTCGCGATCCGGCCTCGGAACGCACGGCTTTGTACATCTCGGTTTATCCCAGCAGGTAATCCGTTCGGTTCCCGCGCCGAAACGTGGGACCATGGAGGCACGATGACAGAACAGACACACGAAGACTTTTACGACGACAACGACCCCTACGACCCCTCGGTCGGGGAGATGGAGCTCGAGGACCGCGCGTCATTGCGCCGGGTCGCGGGCCTCTCCACCGAGCTCGAGGACATCACCGAGGTCGAGTACCGGCAGCTGCGGCTGGAGCGCGTTGTGCTGGTCGGCGTGTGGACTGAAGGCACCGCCCAGCAGTCCGAGGCGTCGCTGGCCGAACTGGCGCGACTGGCCGAAACGGCGGGCTCGGAGGTGCTCGAAGGCCTCGTCCAGCGGCGGCAGAAGCCCGATCCGGCGACCTACGTCGGGTCCGGCAAGGTGCGCGAGCTGCGCGACGTGGTCGTGGCGACCGGAGCCGACACGGTGATCTGCGACGGCGAGCTTTCGCCCGGCCAGCTGCGCCAGCTGGAGGAGAAGGTCAAGGTCAAGGTGATCGACCGGACCGCCCTGATCCTCGACATCTTCGCCCAGCACGCCCGCTCCAAGGAGGGCAAGGCGCAGGTCGAGCTGGCCCAGCTGCAGTACCTCGTCCCGCGGCTGCGCGGGTGGGGTTCGGCGCTGTCCCGGCAGGCAGGCGGCCGCGCGGGCGGCGCGAACGGCGGCGTGGGCCTGCGCGGGCCTGGTGAAACGAAGCTGGAGACGGACCGGCGGCGGATCAGCAAGCGCGTGGCGAAGCTGCGCCGGGAGATCGCCGCGATGGACACCATCCGCGAGACCAAACGCGGCAAGCGCGTGGCCAACGAGGTGCCGAGCGTGGCGATCGTCGGCTACACCAACGCCGGCAAGTCGAGCCTGCTCAACGCACTGACCGGGGCCGGGGTCCTGGTGGAGGACGCGCTGTTCGCCACCCTGGACCCGACCACGCGCCGGGCGCAGACGGCAGACGGGCGCACGTTCACGTTGACCGACACCGTCGGGTTCGTGCGGCACCTGCCGCACCAGCTGGTGGACGCGTTCCGCTCGACGCTGGAGGAGGCGGCCGACGCCGATCTGCTCCTGCACGTCGTGGACGGTTCCGACGCGGCTCCGGAGGACCAGGTCAACGCGGTCCGCGAGGTGCTCGCCGAGATCACCCGCAGCCGCAAGGAGCCGCTCCCGCCGGAGCTGCTGGTGATCAACAAGGCCGACGCCGCCGACGACGTCACCCTGGCCAGGCTGCGGCACGCGCTGCCCGGTTCGGTGCAGATCTCCGCACGCACCGGTTCGGGCGTGGCCGACCTCGCCGAGGTGCTGGCCGAGCGGCTGCCGCGGGCGGAGACGGTGATCGACGTGCTGGTTCCGTACTCGCGGGGCGAACTCGTGTCGCGGGCGCACGCGGAGGGCGAGGTGCTGGAAGAGGAGCACGTCGCCGACGGCACGCGCCTGCAGGTGCGGGTCCGGCCGGACCTCGCCGCGGCTCTGCGGGCGTTCGAGACCAACGCCTCGGCGCTCTGAACGTCTTCCGTAGTGCACGGGCCCAGCGGGCCGTGCACTACGGAGGTGAACTGGTGCGGGTCGTCCTGGCACTGACAGCTGTCCTGATGCTCGCGGGCGCTGTCCCGGCCGCGGCGGCTCCGCCTGCCCCGGAAACGCTGTGCCGGGTCGCGGACAAGCGGCTCAACGAGCTGTCCGGCCTGGTTTCCGACGGCGAGCATTGGTACGCCATCAACGACGGCGGCACCAAAGTGCAGGTTTTCGTCCTGGACCGGAAATGCCAGGTGCAGGACGTTCTGACCGACCCGATGGACCCGTACGACGTCGAAGACCTCGCTCGCGGCAAAGACGGCACTTTGTGGCTCTCGGACACCGGCGACAACCGCGCCAAGCGCGAAACGGTTGCCTTGCTGGAGCTGAAACCGGGCGGCGGCGCGGCAGTCGTGCACCGGCTGACCTATCCGGACGGCCCGCACGACACCGAAGCCTTGGTCCTGGACCAGTCCGGCACGCCGTTCCTGGTCACCAAAGACCTGCTGGGCACTTCCAAGGTCTACAAGCCTTCGGCTCCGCTGGCCGCTCCCGGCCCGACGAAACTGGAGCAGGTCGGCACCCTGCGAGTCCAGAGCACCGACACTCCCGGCGGTCCGGTCGGCTCGTTCGGTTCGGCGCTGATCACCGGAGGCGCGAGCAGCGCGGACGGCAAAGTCATCGCCCTGCGCACCTACACGGACGCGTATCTGTACGCGGCCCCGGACGGCGACGTGGCGGCAGCTCTGCAACGCGAACCTGTCCGGATTCCGCTGCCGAACGAGAAACAGGGCGAAGCCATTGCTTTCGAACCGGACGGCACGCTGTTGTCCGCGAGCGAAGGCGTCGGCGAACCGGTGCGGGCGATCAAGAACGCCACGGCTTTGGTCACACCGAAAGCACCCGCGCCGAAACCCGGCGGTGCCGCCGCTCAACCTGCCGAGCAAGACTCCGGCGGTTTCCCGATCGTCCTCGCTGCCGCCGTGGCCGCGGTCGTCGTTCTCGCCGCCTGGTTCCTGCTGTCCAGGAAACGCCGTCGCTCCTGACTTGGCTCGCACCCGCAAGCGCGTCGGAACCGACTGCTGAGCCCGCTTGCTCGCGCTGGAGGCCATGACCGGCTGCTGCCGTCTGGCGAACACATCGCGATGCGCGGGCCAGAACTCGTGGGTGGCGACGCCGGTTCTCACCGGCATCGCCACTCTCTCGCGAGACGCGGCGGCAGAGCCAGCTAGTCAGAGGCGGCGGAGTACCGCCACCACCTTGCCCAGAATCGACGCGTCGTCGCCGGGAATGGGCTCGTACGCGTCGTTGTGCGGCATCAGCCACACGTGCCCGTCCTTGCGCTTGAACGTCTTCACCGTGGCCTCGCCGTCGATCATCGCGGCGACGATGTCCCCGTTCTCCGCGGCGGGCTGCTGCCGGACGACGACCCAGTCGCCGTCCGTGATGGCAGCGTCGACCATCGAATCGCCGGTGACGCTCAGCAGGAACAGCTCGCCCTCGCCGACGATTTCGCGCGGCAGCGGGAAGACGTCCTCGACGGCTTGTTCGGCGAGCACCGGACCGCCCGCCGCGATCCGGCCGACCAGCGGCACGTACGCCGCCTTCGGCACGGACGGCTGCTGGTCCATCTCGATGCCCATGGGGTTGTCGTCGGTGGACGCGAGCACGCCCACCGCACGCGGCCGGTTGGCGTCGCGGCGCAGGTAGCCCTTGCGCTGCAGCGCGCGCAGCTGGTGCGACACCGACGACGTGGACGTGAGCCCCACCGCCTCGCCGATCTCGCGCACGCTCGGCGGGTAGCCGAAGCGGCTCACCCACGTGCGGATGACGTCGAGCACTTGCTGCTGGCGGACGGTCAGCGTCTCGTCCACGTCATACACCTCGGGCATGGCGCTCACCTTCCCCGTGCTCTCGTGGCCGGATTCGCGCGCGGATTGTGCGGACGCCTTGCCTCGCGAGGCCGTCTTGGCCCCTTTCGCCGCGGTGCCCTTCACCGTGTCCTTCTCCAACGCTGCGTCGCCTCCAGCCGTCCCGCGGTCGCCGTGTCGGCGTCCCGCGCGTATCCGCGTGCGCCGGTCCCGGGGCCGCGTTTTCCGCGACCGCCCGTCCGGCGGCACCCGCCGGAGCCGGTCCGGCAGATGTCCTGGTCATCGACGTTAGTCACCGCGCGCGACTATTTCAAACATCTGTTCGATCGACACGCCGTGTCCTCTCGATTTTGTCGGTGCGGGGTGGTAGACCTTCGCACGGACGTTCGATAGAACGCCTGTTCGATCTGGACCGCTGCGGCGCAGGTGAACGGCCCGGACCGGACGGATCCGCAGGTCACGAGGAGGTTCCGTCATGTCGATCCTGGCAGATCGCGGGCTCGTCCGCCCGCTTCGGCCCGTCCCCGCCGGCCGCCCCGCCGAGGGCGGCGCCGCGTCGGAAGAGGCGATCCCGGTCCGGAGGAAACCCGGGTCCGGGGGCCCGGCGCGCCGGTCGCGGCGGCGGGCGGAGCGTGTGGACGCCACCCGAAAGGATGGTGTTCCGGAGGAGGCCGGGGCTGGATCCGGCGCTGATCCGGGCTCGGCGGGCGGGTCCGGAGAGGTGGTGGAGCTTTGCGGCCGGGCTGGGGCCCGGCGCGGTGCTGGCGTGGGTTCCGGCGAGGCGGCTGCTCGGCGCGATGGCGGGGGTGCCGGTGCGGGCGAGGGTGCTGGGCTGCGCTCTGCTGTCGCTGTCCGGAGCGCCGGGCGGGATGAGCGGGAAGTGGCGGGCGAGGCCGACGAGTTCCGCTCCGCCGCTGCCTTCCGGTCTGCTGGGCGAAGCGTGAGGGAGGTGGCGAGTGAGGCCGCTGAACTTCGCTCCGGCACTGCTGTCCGGTCTGCTGGGCAGGGGGCGGGGGAGATGATGGGCGAGGTTGCCGAACTGCGTTCCGCCGCTGCCGTCCGGTCTGCTGGGCGGGGCGCGCGGCAGGTCGCGGGCGAGGCCGCTGAACTTCGCTCCGGCACTGCTGGGCGGGGCGTGCGACAGGCGGCGGGCGAGGCGGCCGAATTCCGCTCCGGCACTGCTCTCCGGTCCGCTGAGCGAAGCGTGCGGGAGGTGGCAGGCGAGGTCGCCGAGTTCCGCTCTGCCACCGCCCTCCGGTCCACCGAACGAGCCGGATTCCAGACGTCCGCCCCCTCTGCCGTCGAAACCGAAGAAGCCCCGGCCCGCGAGGCCCGTCGCCGTGCCGTCCGGCACATCCCCGCCGCGGTCCCGGCCAACCCGGGTCGCACCGCGCGCGAGCGGCGCGGCGAGCCGGTGCGGCCGCCGTCCCGGGCGCGGGTCGTCGCCGGACAGCGCGGCGGCGTGGCCTGCCGGACCTCGGCGCGGCCGTCGGTGCGGTGGCCGTGGCTGTTCGCGATCGCCTTCGCGGCCTGCGTCATCGTCACCGGCCTCGGCGTGTTCGGTTCGGGAGTCTCCAGCGGCCCGGTGCCGTCGCGGACCGCGTCCGTTTCCGTGCAGCCGGGCGATTCGCTAGGGGCGCTCGCCGCCCGGTTCGCGCCCAACGCCGACCAGAGCGCGGTCGTCGAGCGCATCAAGGAACTCAACAACCTCGACGACACCGCGCTGCTGCCCGGCATGCCGCTCACCGTGCCGGTCGCCTGGCCGGGCAACGGTCAGGGAGGCGGCCAGGGCAACGGTCAGGGCGGGGAAACGGGCACGGCTGGTTCATGACTTTCGGAAACCACCCGGTCGCATCTTGCGCAACCGCTCTTTCACCCTCTCGGGTTCCTTGCGCCCGCTCCGGTGGCGATCTAAGGTCTACCCCTATATCTAGTAGTTACACCGCTGTAGTTGGTCCACAGGTAGGGGTAGACTGGCGGCAGTTGTCCACAGCCGGCCGGCAGTTGCCCACCGGATGTCCACAGGTCGATCACCAGGCGCGGGGTCGCGCGCGGTGACCGCGGTCCAGGCCGTAGCGTGGCGGCAGGGGCCGGTTGGGACAGGAATCGACCGGCGCGGAGGGGAAGGTGATCGGCGGATGAGGTGCCCGTTCTGCCGGCATGCGGACTCTCGGGTCGTCGACTCCCGAGAGGTGGACGAGGGACAGGCGATCCGGCGGCGGCGTTCGTGCGCCGAGTGCGGACGACGTTTCACCACGTCGGAGACGATGGTGCTGGCCGTGGTCAAACGGTCCGGCGCCACCGAGCAGTTCAGCCGGGACAAGGTGGTCAACGGCGTGCGGCGGGCCTGCCAGGGCCGTCCGGTCGACGACGACGCGCTGCAGAAGCTCGCGCAGCGCGTGGAGGAGTCGATCCGGTCCGCCGGGCTGGCCGAGATCCCCAGCCACGAGGTCGGCCTCGCCATCCTCGGCCCGCTGCGGGAGCTGGACGGCGTCGCGTATCTCCGGTTCGCCAGCGTCTACCGCTCCTTCTCCTCGGTCGAGGACTTCGAGAAGGAGATCTCCGACCTGCGGAAAGCCATGGCGGGAACTGCGGAGGACCAGGAAGGCGAGCGCGCCGGCGACGACTGAGCCGTCACCGGGTCGCGGGGAGCGAGGGACAGGACCGCATGACCGAAACCGTGGGAACCGGCGCTGCGGCCGGACAGAACCAGAAGCCGAACAAGGGCCTCACCGTCCGGCGGGTCTTCACCACCGAGGGGAGCCACCCCTACGACGAGGTCGCGTGGGAGACCCGCGACGTCGTCATGACGAACTGGCGCGACGGCAGCGTCAACTTCGAGCAGCGCGGGGTCGAATTCCCCGAGTTCTGGTCGGTCAACGCCACCAACATCGTCACCAGCAAGTACTTCCGCGGCGCGGTCGGCAGCCCGCAGCGCGAGAGCAGCCTCAAGCAGCTCATCGACCGCGTGGTGCGCACCTACGTGAAGGCCGCCGCCGAGCACGACTACTTCGCCGGTCCGTCCGACCTCGAGATCTTCGAGCACGAGCTCACCTGGATGCTGCTGCACCAGGTCTTCAGCTTCAACTCCCCGGTGTGGTTCAACGTCGGCACGTCCTCGAAGCAGCAGGTGTCCGCCTGCTTCATCCTCGCCGTCGACGACACCATGGAGTCGATCCTCAACTGGTACCGCGAGGAAGGCCTGATCTTCAAGGGCGGTTCCGGAGCGGGCCTCAACCTCTCCCGCATCCGGTCCTCGAAGGAACTGCTCACCTCCGGCGGCACCGCGTCCGGCCCGGTCTCGTTCATGCGCGGAGCCGACGCGTCCGCGGGCACCATCAAATCCGGCGGAGCCACCCGGCGCGCGGCGAAGATGGTCGTGCTCGACGTCGACCACCCGGACATCGAGGAGTTCATCCAGACCAAGGCGCGCGAAGAGGAAAAGATCAAGGTCCTCCGCGACGCCGGGTTCGACATGGACCTCTCCGGCTCCGACATTTCCTCGGTGCAGTACCAGAACGCGAACAACTCGGTCCGCGTGTCCGACGAGTTCATGCACGCCGTCGAGAACGGCACGGACTTCGGCCTGCGCGCCCGGCTCACCGGCGAGGTCATCGACCGCACCGACGCGAAGAAGCTGTTCCGCAGCATGGCGCAGGCGGCGTGGGAATGCGCCGACCCCGGCGTCCAGTACGACAGCACGATCAACGACTGGCACACCTGCCCGGAATCGGGCCGGATCACCGCCTCCAACCCGTGCAGCGAGTACATGCACCTCGACAACTCGAGCTGCAACCTCGCGTCGCTCAACCTGCTGAAGTTCGTGTCGGACGAGGGCACGTTCGACGCGCCGCTGTTCGCGAAGGCCGTCGAGTTCGTCATCACCGCGATGGACATCTCGATCTGCTTCGCCGACTTCCCGACCGAGCCGATCGCCGACACCACGCGCAAGTTCCGCCAGCTCGGCATCGGTTACGCCAACCTCGGCGCGCTGCTGATGGCGCTGGGCCACGCGTACGACTCCGAGGGCGGCCGCGCGCTCGCCGCCGCGATCACGTCCCTGATGACCGGCGTGTCCTACCGTCGTTCGGCCGAGCTGGCCGGCGTCGTCGGACCGTACGAGGGCTACGCCCGCAACGCCGAGGCGCACCAGCGCGTCATGCGCAAGCACGCCGCGGCCAACGAGCTTGTCCGCACCTACCACAGCAACGACGCCGCGGTCCGCGCGCTCGCGTCGGAGGAGTGGCAGAAGGGCATCGAACTGGGCACCCGCAACGGCTGGCGCAACGCGCAGGCCTCGGTGCTCGCGCCCACCGGCACCATCGGCTTCATGATGGACTGCGACACCACGGGCATCGAGCCGGACTTCTCGCTGGTGAAGTTCAAGAAGCTCGTCGGCGGCGGGTCCATGCAGATCGTGAACCAGACCGTGCCGCGCGCTTTGCAGGTGCTGGGCTACCAGCCCGAGCAGGTCGAGGCGATCGTCGAATACGTCGCGCAGCACGGCCACGTGGTCGACGCGCCGGGCCTGCGTCCCGAGCACTACGAGGTGTTCGACTGCGCGGTCGGCGACCGGTCCATCGCGCCGATGGGCCACGTGCGGATGATGGCCGCGGTGCAGCCGTTCATCTCGGGCGCGATCTCGAAGACGGTCAACATGCCGGAGTCGGCGACCGTCGAGGACGTCGAGGAGATCTACTTCCAGGGCTGGAAACTCGGCCTCAAGGCCCTCGCGATCTACCGCGACAACTGCAAGGTCGGGCAGCCGCTGTCCACGGCGAAGAAGAAGGAAGCCGCGGTCGAGGCGGAGCCGGAGAAGGTCGTCGAGTACCGCCCGGTGCGCCGCCGCCTGCCGAAGAAGCGCCCGAGCCAGACGGTGTCGTTCACCGTCGGCGGCGCCGAGGGCTACCTGCACGCGGGCTCGTACCCGGACGACGGCCTCGGCGAGATCTTCGTGAAACTCGGCAAGCAGGGCTCCACGCTGTCCGGCGTGATGGACGCCTTCTCGATGTCGATCTCGGTCGGCCTGCAGCACGGCATCCCGCTCGAGTTCTACGTCTCGAAGTTCTCCAACCTGCGCTTCGAACCGGCAGGCATGACCGACGACCCGGACATCCGGATCGCCACGAGCGTCATGGACTACCTGTTCCGCCGCTTGGCGCTCGACTACCTGCCGTACGAAAAGCGGGCCCAGCTGGGCATTTTCACCGCGGACGAACGCTCGGCCGAGGTCGAGGCGAACTACGGCGGCCAGAACCTCGACATCGACGCCCTCCGCAGCAGCGTGGACGCGTCGCCCGTCCGAGCCGAAGAGTCCACAACGGACGCCTCGGCGCGCGACGCGCACAGCACGGCCGAGCTGATGGAACTGCACCTCGGCAAGGCCGCGGACGCACCGCTGTGCATGACCTGCGGCACGAAGATGCGGCCCGCCGGATCGTGCTACGCCTGCGAGGGCTGCGGGGCTACGTCCGGTTGCAGCTGATCGGTCCTTAGCGAGAAGCAGGTGAGAAGGGGGAGGCGCGGCGGCGCCTCCCCCTTTTTTTTGCGGTTACCGGCCGAGCAGCGGCAGCCACACCTCGTCCACGATCTCGACGATCGCCGCGTCCGGCACCGCCCCCATGGTCATCAGCATGTCGTGGCGCACCAAGTCGAAGGGCAGGTTCACCACGCGTTCGGATCGCGGCACCTCCGTAATCTCGCCGCGGTCGACGGCGCGTTCGACGAGCGTCGCGAAGGGAGGCGTCTGGTCTCCAGGGCGGAGCCGGTTGCGCAGGTCGCTGAAGCTGGTGCCGGTCTCGCGGAAGTAGTCCGCCAGCTGGATGCGCAGGAGTATCACCGTGCGGGCCCGCTCGGCGTTGATCGCGCGCAGGAGAGCGAGGGCGTCCTGGCGCAGGCTGCCGGTGTCCGGGACTTCGAGAGGACGCCAGTGCCGGGCGAGGGTGGCGACAAGAAGGTCCTCGCGCTGCGGCCAGCGCCGGTAGAGCACCGGTTTGCTGGTTCCGGCGCGTGCCGCGACGGCCTCGTAGGTGAAGCCGCGGTAGCCCTGCTCGACGAGAACTTCCCAGGCGGCATCGGTGATCGCGTTCTCCAGCGCGGCACCCCTGCGCCGGGTGGGAGTGCCCTCCGCGCGCCGTTCGCTCACCACTGCCTCCACAGGTCCGTTCAGCCTTACGGTTAGATCCGCTTGCGTATCTTAACCCCCGGTCGTACGCTTGAATCAATAAGATACGAATCCGTTTCTAAACGGGGTACGACCAGGTAAGGGAAACACGCATGTCCATGATCAACGCCGCGCTGGTGGAGTCCTTCGACGAGCCGCCGCACTTCCGCTCCGTCCCCGCTCCCGAGGCCGCTCCCGGCCAGGAGACGGCGGACGTCCTCGCCGTCGGCGTGCACCCCGCCACCCGCGGCATCGCCGCCGGCAAGCACTACACGAGTCCCCAGACACTGCCCGCGCTGGCGGGGGCGGACGCTGTCGTCCGCCGGGCGGACGGCAGCCTCGGCTACGTCATGCTCATGGGCGCCGGCACTCTGGCCGAGCGCATCGTCTTCGATCCGGCTGAGGTCATCCCGGTTCCGGACGGCACCGATCCCGCTCTTCTGGCCGCCACCATGAACCCTGCCCTGTCCTCATGGGGCGCGCTGCGCACCCGCGTCCCGTTCCAGGCCGGGCACTCGGTCCTGGTGCACGGCGCGACGGGCAACGCCGGCTCGACGGCGGTCAAGGTCGCCAAGCACCTCGGCGCGGGGCGGGTGATCGCCGCCGGACGCAACCGCGCCCGCCTCGACGAACTCCTGGACCAGGGTGCGGACGCCGTAGTCCAGCTCGTCCCCGACGAGGACGCCACCGCGGCCGCGCTCGCCGAGGCCGCCGCGGAGGTCGACGCGGTCCTGGACTACGTGTGGGGGCCGCCCACCGAACTCGCCATGCGTGCCGTCCTCGGAGCGCGTACCCAGCACACCCGCCTGCTCGACTGGGTGCAGATCGGCGGCATGGGCGGAGACGCGCTCACCCTGTCCGGGCACGCTCTGCGCTCCAACGCGGTCCGGATCCTGGGCAGCGGCTTCGGCGCGGTGGACCCGCAGGTCATGCGGCGGGAATTCACCGAACTCGTCGCCGCGATCGCCGCGGGCGGCATGGTCGTACGCCCGCATCCGTTCCCGCTCGACCAGGTCGAGGCGGCCTGGGCGCACCAGGACGCACCGGGCGAGCGCACCGTCATCGTTCTGTGAGCGCGCGGGAGGGAGGTTCGGCGGCGAGCGAAAGCGTCAGCGCAGCATTTGCGCCACTCCCTCGCCGAGCGACCAATCCGCTTCACCGTTCTCCGTCAAACTGAAGAGAACATTCCGCGGTTCGATCCCGGTCGCCTCGGCGATGAGTTCGGTCGCTCGGCGGTACAGCGCGGTTTTCTGGTCCTCTGTGCGGCCGGCGCGCAAGGTGATGGCGATGTACACGATGTCGTCGTCGCGGTGGACGCCGAGGTAGCCCGGGTCGTAGCGCAACCGGCCGGCGGCGTGGCTCGTCAGGATCTGGAACCGGTCGTCGACCGGGACGTCGATGGTTTCGGTCATCGCCTGGTGCACGGCGTCTCCGATGGCGGGGAGGCGGTCGGCGTTGGGTTCGGACAGCACGTCGATGCGGACGAGCGGCATGAGGACCTCTCAGTTCAGCTGGTCGAGATTCGGTTGGGACAGGTGAAGAACCCGGTACTGGACGTCGGTGTCCTCGTCCGGGGTGGTGGTCCAGAGGGTGAAGCGCACGATTTCCCAGCGCTGCGGGTCGATCGCCAGCGCAGTGGTGTGCACAGCCGGATTTTCGGACAGGCGCGCTAGTTCGGCCAGTTCGAGGCCGATCCGGTCGGCAGCTTCCGGCAGTACGCGTTTGGTCGCGAATTCCGGGGCGGTCTCCCGGGCGGGACCGGCCAGGCAACGCGCGCCGGTCCAATGGTGCACTGGCGGTCGGCCGAAATCCTGGACTATGCCGTCGAATCCGCCGCCGCCCCACAGGAACTGGCTCATTCCGGCGGTGTCGGTCCACAGGTAGAACGGCGCGTACTGGTTGGCGCGCACCAGATACGCCTTGAGCCCCAACCCGGGGAACGCGTCGGTGCGATGGCCTCGGGTGGCGACTCGGTGCTCGATGTCGTATCCAGCGGGCAGGTCGATCTCGTACTGCATCGCGTACATCGACGTCACCGCCGGCCGAGGAGCGCGAGCGCTCCGCGGATCGCTTGGTCGAACGGCTCGGCCGTCCCGGCGGATCGGGCGAGGACGTACCCGCCCTGCACTACCGCGACGACTGCGGACGCTGTCGCGGCTGGGTCGAGGTCGCCTGGGAACTCGCCGTTGGCGATGCCCTCGGCGACTATTTCGGCGAGACGGCCGCGCAGCCAGTCGAACGTTTCTTCAAGCGGTGCACGCAATTCCGGGTTCGCGACGATCTCAGGATCCAGCGCCAGCCGGCCGACCGGGCAGCCGCGCAGGACGTCCCGCTCGCGCACCAGGTAGGCGGAGACGCGTTCGACCGCGGTCGTGCCCTCGGCGAACGCGGCTTCGGTGGAGGCACGCAGTTCGTCGGCGTTCTGCCGGATCGCGGCGAGCGCCAGGTCGGCTTTGCCGGCGAAATGGTGGTACATGCTGCCCTGCCCGGCCCCGGCGCGCTGCTGGATCGCTTTCGGGCTCGTGCCGACGTACCCCCGCTCCCACAGCAGGTCCTGAGTGCTCGCGATGAGCTGGTCTCTGGCGGACATGCGATCAGCGTACATACTAGTAGGTACAGAGACAAGTACGGGTGCAGGCCCTACCGCGGAAAGACCGGTTGTCCGCATGGTCCGGATGATCTTGGCCCGGAAGGCTGTCCGGAAGGCGAACGAAAGGATTTCTCCGTGATCAAGTCTGCTGGCCGCCGGGTGGTCGCTGTGACGGCTGCCTGTGCTCTCTTGTTCTCGACCGGCACTGCCGAGGCGATCGTGAAGGGCGGCGATTCGACGCAGCGCTACCCGTTCATGGCGTCCATCCAAGAGAGGGTCAACCAGACCGGCGACCGCGGCGTGTGCGGTGCCTCGCTGATCGACCCGCAGTGGGTGGTCACGGCGGGGCACTGCGTGGACTCGACCCTGGTGACCCCGACAGGCACTGTCCGGATCGGCAGCGAGCGACAGCATTCCGGCGGCACCGTCCGGCGGATCGCGCAGGTGATCACGCATCCCGGCTACGCGCTGCAGAGCGAAAAGATTCCCTTCAACCGCAACGACATCGCGCTGCTGAAGCTGGACCGTCCGGTCGCTGAGACACCGGTCCGGCTGGCTTCCCGGCCGGGTGCGCCTGGTACGCCGACGCGGTTGCTGGGGTTCGGCACCACTGTCGACACGTACGACTTCAAGAAGGCGAAGTTCACCGAGCGGTTGCAGGAACTCGACGTTCGACGCGGCGCGGAGGCCGAGTGCGATCCGGGCTATGCGGGCCGGACGCGGCTGTGCACAGTCAGCCCGAGGCCGGAGGCGATGGCGTGCATCGGCGACTCCGGCGGTCCTCAGATCCGGCGCGGACCTGGCGGGCGGTGGGAGCTGATCGGGGTCACTTCGGGGCCGGGCACCGCGCGGGAGGCTTGTGCGGGCGGGCCGGGCCTCTACAGCAGCGTGCCTGCTTACGCCGACTGGATCCGGCGGACGATCAGGGGAGGAAACTAGACCGCGTGACTCTTGTGTCAGCGGGCTACCGGGCCGTGCAGCGAAGCGGCGAATTCGTGTCGATCAGCGAATGCGTCGCCGAGGTGCACGAAGACGACTGGTTCCGCGATCTCGCCCTCGCCCGGCAAACCGGGTTTGACGTGCTCGAAGCCGGGTTCGCGCCCGAGGAGGCCGAGCCGGTCGTCCGCGAAATCCTCGCGGACGGCTGGAGTCGCGAGACCAGCGTCGTCGTCGGGCGGATCGAGGAGGGCGCGAGTACGTCCGGCGAACTGCTCGGGTTCGAACTGGTCGGTTACGACTGCGGACTGTGGCACACCTGGCGCTGTCTCGGCGGTCTGGTCGACGACGTCCGTGCGGCCACTGGCGTCGTGCCCGGACGGCACGGGCTGATCGAGGACGCGGACGCTGCCCGCCAGGCTGCCCGGTGGCTCACCGAATCCGGTTTGGGCGACCCGAAGGTGTTCCACTGGGCCGCCGCCGGACTGTTTCTCCCGTAACTCCACGGAATCTCCACATTCTCCTCGCGGCAGCGGCACATCCGGGCGGCAGCATGACCGCCGTGGACTGGAATGCGGTGTTCGAGGCGGAGACGCGGCGGCGGAAGGTCCGGCCGCGGCCGGCGTGGGGGAGCGGGGTCCGGCTGGATCCGGTGGTGGCGCGCAGTGTCCGGCGGTTCGAGCACGCGCCGGACGAGCTGACCGCCGAAGACCGGCGGCAGCAAGCCAATCTCGTCGCCCGGCTGCTCGAAACCGCTAGCCAGCCGGGGAAAAGCGACGTGATGAGCCAGCTGATCTCCGACGTGCTCGCGTTCGGCTACTACCGCGCGCTGCGGGACGGCACCCGCGATCCGGTCACCGCGGAGGTCGCCGCGCGGGTGCTCGCCGGGGTGGAACGGCGGCTGGGGTGTCACGTGGATCGGTTGCGGCGCTGGGGAATCGCGGCGACCGCGAGGTGGCGAGCCAGGGCGATCCTGGAAACCGGCGGCGTGCTGGTCGGGCACGGACGCGCGCTGCGGCGGCTCGGCGTGCCGTGGCTCGAGTTCGTCACCGACGCTTGGGCGAGATTCGAACGGGCGCTCGCGGAAGTCCGCAGAGGACCGTCAGTGCGCCCGGGGCCGCGCGTGCGGGCGCGGCCCCGGGGACTGGTTTAGGACAGCTTCGACCAAAGGAACTCGTACGCGACAGCCGAACGGAACGCGAGTTGTTCGTTGTCCGCAGCCGCCCCGTGGCCGCCTTCGATGTTTTCGAAGTACTCCACGTCATGGCCCTGTTCGCGCATCCGCGCGACCATCTTGCGCGCGTGCCCGGGGTGCACGCGGTCGTCGCGTGTCGAGGTCACGAAGAGGATCGGCGGATAGCTGACGTCGGCCGAAACATTGTGGTACGGCGAGTATTTCGAGATGTACTCCCACTCTTCCGGGACGTCCGGGTCGCCCCATTCGGCCATCCACGAGGCCCCGGCCGGCAACAGGTGGTAGCGCTTCATGTCGAGCAACGGCACCTGGCACACGATCGCGCTGAACAGCTCCGGGTAGCGGGTGAGCATGACGCCCATCAGCAGCCCGCCGTTGCTGCCGCCCTGGATGCCGAGCCGTTCCTTCGTCGTGATGCCCCGCGCGACCAGATCGCGCGCCACCGCGGCGAAGTCCTCGTACGCCTTGTACCGGTTCTCTTTCACCGCCTGCATGTGCCAATCGGGCCCGTACTCGCCGCCGCCGCGGATGTTCGCGACCACGTACGTGCCGCCGCGCGACAGCCACGCCCGCCCGACAACCCCGCCGTACGACGGTGTCAGCGAAACCTCGAAGCCGCCGTAGCCGTACAGCAGCGCCGGGCCGTTTTCCGCGCCGGGCGGACGGACCACGAAATACGGGATCTTCGTGCCGTCGTCCGAAGTCGCGAAGTACTGGCTGACCTCGATTCCGCTCGCGTCGAAGAACGCCGGCGCCTGCTTCAGGACCTCGACGTCGCCGCCGACGACGCCGCGGGTGAGCGTGGACGGCTGGACGTAGCTGGAGGAGTCGACCAGGTATTCGTCGTCGACGTCCGGCTCGGTGTCGACGATCTGCGCGCTGCCGAATTCCGGCGCACCGCCCAGTTCCGCCTCAGCCCAGCCGTCCGGGCCCGGCGTCAGCACGCGCAGCTCCGACTTGACGTCGTGCAGCGTCGCGAGCAGGAGGTGGTTGCGGGTCCAGGTGTAGTAGTCCAGCGACGTGTGCGCGTCCGGCGTGAACAGCGCGGTGAACTCGCGGTCGCCCGATTTGAACGCGTCGTAGCGGATCGCGAGCAGTGTGCCCGCAGGGTGTTCGGTGCCGCCGGCAGTCCACGCGCTGCGCGGGTGCACGAGCAGCCATTCGCGGTGCGTCGACACCTCGACGTCCTCGGGCAGGTCCAGTTTGCTCAGCCCGGACGGGGTCCGCTCGAAGTATTCGGTGCGGTAGAAGTCGATCGCGCGGCGCACGAAATCGCGTTCGAACCCCTCGGTCGGGTCGTGGTAGGCCATCACCGCGACGTCGTCCGGTTTGCCCTCGGCGACGAGTTCCGCTTCTTCGAGCGGGGTGCCGCGCCGCCATTCCTTCACCAGGCGCGGGTAGCCCGAGGTGGTGAGCGAGCCCGGGCCGAAGTCGGTGCCGATGTACACCCGGTCGGCGTCGATCCACCCGATCCGGTGCTTCGCCTCGGGCAGGGTGAACCCGTCCGGCACGAACTCGTGCGCGTCGAGGTCGAACTCGCGGACGACGGTCGCGTCCGCGCCGCCCCGGGACAGCTGGACCAGGCCGAGCCGGTGCCCGGGACGCAGCACCGCGGCGCCCTTCCAGACCCAGTTCTCGTCCTCGGCCGCGGCGAGCGCGTCGACGTCGAGCAGGATCTCCCAGTCCGGTTCGGCGGTGCGGTACTGCTCCAGCGTGGTGCGCCGCCACAGCCCGCGCGGGTGCTCGGCGTCCTGCCAGAAGTTGTAGAGGCGCGTCCCCCGGCGCGCGACGTACGGGATCCGGCCGCCCGCGTCGAGCACCTCGCGGATCGTGTCCCGCAGCTGCCCGAACCTCTCGCTCGCGGTGAGCACGTCCAGCGTCTCCGCGTTGCGCGAACGGACCCATTCGAGCGCCTCGTCGCCCGTCACGTCTTCCAGCCACAGGTACGGATCTTCGACAGTCATAGCGTCCAGTCTCGCTGCCTGCCGCGGATCCGGCCAGGGGCCCCGGCGTTCCCGTTTCGTGATCCAGGGCGGCTCGCGGTCTCCGTATGCTGGCCGGGAGGGGGGAGGAATGACGTACTACGCGGGAGGCTCGTGGCCTCCTCCAGCACCACCGCAGGCTCCGCAGCCGCCGCCGCGCCGAAGGCCGGGCAAAGCGCTGGGCGGCCTCGCCGCGGTGGCGATCGTCGCGGTCACGCTCGCGCTCATGGCCGTGGTGCCGCACGAGGTGTCCGGGCACGCGATCGCGGCGCCGGACGCCGACGCGATGCCGGACCGCCAGGACGCCAAACCGGTGCGCAAGCTCAGCGGCAATCCGTTGCTGGCCAAGGGCGTCGCGCTCGGTCCCGTGTCGTGTGATCTGCCGGAGCTGAGCCGGGACCCGGAGCAGCTCAAGGCCTTCTACACGGCGCTCGCGGGCTGCCTGAAGCAGGCGTGGCAGCCCGCGCTGGACAAAGCGGACGAGCCGAGCCTGCCGGTCAAGGTGTCGGTCACGCTGCCGAAAACCAGCGCCTGCGGCAACGCGCCGTCCCGGGACGAAGCCGTCGCGTACTACTGCGGCGGCGACGCCACGATCTACGCGCCCACCGAGTGGATGCTGTCGGACGCCGGGCTGAGCCGGGCCCGGCACCTGGCGACGCTCGCGCACGAGTACGGCCACCACGTCCAGCGCGAGAGCGGCATCCTCGACGCGGCGAGCACGGAGATGAGTTCGCCGGAACCGAGCAACGACGCGGACAAGGCGGTCGTGCGCCGGATCGAGCTGCAGGCGAACTGCTTCGGCGCGCTGTTCCTCAACGCCGCGGCGGATCGCGGTTCGATCAGCCGGGCCACCGCGAACGCCGCCGTCGCCGACTACGGCCGCGCCGACGACAGCGGCGACCACGGCAGCCGCGCGAACCAGCTGATGTGGGCGAAGGCCGGCTACACCGGAGCCGGTCCGGTCGCCTGCGACACCTGGTCGGCGCCGCCGGACAAGGTCAGCTGACCCGCCATCCCGGGTCGCGGCCCACCAGGCCGAGGAACTGGTCCAGTTCGCTTTCGTCGGTGCTGACGGGCACCACCGGCGCGAAGGTCCCTCGTTCGACGCGTTCCTTCGGGTCGGTCGGGATCATGAGCGCGAACTGCAGGCTGGCGTGCACCGCGGCCGGAACCGGGTCGTAGGCGACGTCGAGGGTCTTGGCCAGGTCCCAGCCGTGCGCGACGGTGTCGACGAGGTGCATCGCGATCGCCACCGTGCCGGGGAAGGTGCCGAAGGTGTTGACGGCGATCTGGCGTTCTGCGATGTCTGCTTCGCCGTACGCGGCGAGGTAGTCGGTCACTGAGGCTGCGTACGCGGCGTACGGATCTTCGCCGAGCTGACCGCTGTCCCAGTCCTTCGCGGAGCCGTTGCGTGCTGCCTCGGCGAAGGCGCGGTTTTCGCTGACTTGATGGCGGAGCAGGTCGGCGAGCGTCCAGCCGGCGCACGGGGTGGGCCGGTCGAGGTCCGCCGCGGTGATTTTGGAGACGATCGGGTCGAGGACGAGCAGGGCCTGCCGGTCGAGGTCGAACGTGGTCATGGGCTCACGCTAACCGGCAGATCGGTCCAGGAAGAGAGCCAAAACCAGGCCAATCGCGGTGGACCAATCTAGGCTGGACCCGTGGACCTGCACCTGGACCTGTCCGGTACCCGCGGCCATCGCGACGAGATCTACCGCCAGATCCGCGAAGCGGTGCTCGACGGACGGCTCCGGGACGGCGACGTGCTGCCGCCGTCCCGGGAACTGGCGCACCGGCTGGCCGTTTCGCGCACCACCGTCACCGCGGCGTACGAACGCCTCACCGCGGAAGGATTCCTCGCCGGCCGGGTCGGCGCCGGAACCTATGTGCGGGCCGGTGCCGCGCCGCGGCCTGCCGAACCGGCGGGGGTCGCGGAGGGCGTCCAGCCGCGTCCAGAGTGGACAGACGTGCCCGCGCCGCCGAAGGCGTTCACCAATCCGCCGGAGTTCGATTTCCGCGCCGGGGTACCGGATGTGCGGTTGTTTCCGTTCGACACCTGGCGTCGGCTGACGGCTCAGGCGTTGCGCAGTTCCCGGGCGGAGCTGATGACGTACGGCGAACCGCAGGGCGATCCCCGGCTGCGCGACGAGCTCGCGCGGCACCTCGCGGTGTCCCGGAATGTTCGCGTGCGCCCGGAACATCTGGTGATCACTTCGGGCGCGCAGCAGACGATCGACCTCGTCGCCCGCGTTCTGTTGCGGCCCGGCGACCTGGCCGCGGTCGAGGATCCCGGGTACCCGCCGCCGCGTCTGCTGCTGGGCACGCTCGGAGTGCGCGTCGCGCCGGTCCCGGTGGACGACGAGGGCATCGTGGTCGACGCGATCCCGCCGGGCACTCGCCTGGTGCACGTGACTCCGTCGCACCAGTATCCGCTCGGCGTCGCGATGTCTCCGTCGCGTCGGAGGGCGTTGCTGGATTGGGCTGAGGACAACGGGGCAGTCGTGGTCGAGGACGATTACGACACCGAGTTCCGTTACTCCGGGCGACCACTGGAACCGTTGCACAGCTTGGATTCTCACGGCCGGGTGGTGTACGTCGGCTCGTTCTCGAAGGTGCTGTCGCCCGCGCTGCGGCTGGGTTTTCTCGCCGCGCCGCCCGCTTTGGCCGAGGCGATCGTGAAGGCGAAATACCTCGCCGACTGGCATTCCCCGGGCATCGAGCAGGCGGTGGTCGCGGCGTTCCTCGCCGAAGGCGGATTCGCCCGGCACGTCCGCCGGATGCGCGGCATCTACCGCGCGCGCCACGACCTCCTCGTGGACGGTCTGCGCGCCGAATTCGGCGACGTGCTGAAGCCGGTGCCCGCGTCGGCGGGGCTGCACCTGAGCGCGTCGGCGGACCGGGACTTGCGCGGCTTCGCGCGGAAGGCGTCGGGGGCGGGCGTCCGGCTGTTTTCGCTCGGCGATTTCTCCGTGGCGGCGCGGCGGCACGGTCTGCTGTTCGGCTACGGCGGAATCGCGGCGGAACGGATCGGGCCCGGTCTCGCGCGGTTGCGGAGGGTGTTCGAAGGCGGACCGGGCTGAGCGCGTTACCACGAACGGACGCGTCCCGCCGGACTTTCGCACTCGGCGGCGGGGCCCTAACCTGATGTGACCCGACTCACCGAGGAGAGGGCATCGCCATGCGGATTGCGGATTTGCTCCAGCGCAAGGGCGCGACGGTCGCCACTGTGTCGCCGGGTACGACGGTCACCGAGCTGCTGGCGGGCCTGGCCCGGCACAACGTCGGCGCGATGGTCGTGGTGGACGCCGAAGGCGGGATCGCCGGGATCGTGTCCGAACGCGACGTCGTGCGCAGGCTCGACGAACACGGGCCTTCGGTCCTCGAAGGGCCGGTCGCGGACATCATGACCACCATGGTCGCCAGCTGCACCCCGGACGATCCGGTGGACCAGCTCAGCGTGGTGATGACCGAACGGCGGATCCGGCACGTGCCGGTGCTCGACGGCGGGCGCCTCGCCGGCATCGTGAGCATCGGCGACGTGGTGAAGATCCGGATGGAGCAGCTGGAACAGAGCCAGGAACAGCTGGAGGCCTACATCTCGCAGGGCTGACGCGTCACTCGCGCCAGCCGCTGAGTTCGACGCCCTTCGCGACGTCCACCCGGTAGCCGAGCGAGACCGTCGCGGACGCTCCGGGCGCGATCGTGAGCCGCCAGGTGAACTGGCCCAGCTCGGTGCGCTCGACCGGCTCCGGGCTGAGCCGCAAGTCCCGCACGGTGATCCCGTCGTCCCGGGAAACCGGGGCCTGGTCGAGCACGGCGACCACGGCTTCGCGGGGGCTGTGGTTGGTCACCGTCGTCAAGTAATCGGCTTCGCGGCGGCGTTGTGCGGAGAACGTCGCTTTGCTGGCGCTGCGCTTGACCAGTTCGCGTTCGACTCGGATCCGGTCGTCGACGCCCAGCGCGAGTTCGCGTTCTTCGCCGGGAGCCCACAGCTCTAGTTGCGTGGTGCCGACGAATTCGGCTTCGTGGAACACTGCGGCGCGACCGGCGCGAAGCGTGTGCTCGGCGGTGTTGACCACCTTCGCGCGCAGGTACGCTTCCTCGGCCTGCGTCGGTGCGGTCACGTAGTCCAGTTCCGCGGTGAAGTCCAGTTGCGCGAGCGTCGTCCGGTGGCCTTGCGCGCCGGAGGGAATCGCGACCGGGCGCGCCGGGCGGAAAGTGACCGCGGTGGTGCCTTGCTCCACTTCGGCGACGTGCGCGGCGAAGCCGTCTCGACCTCCGGCCGCGGCACCGTACGCCAGTGCAGCGGGCGCGGGCGGTGCCATCGATCGCCGCTCCGGTTGCTGTCGATCCAGGTACCAGGGCTGGAGTTCCGGGATCACGACGGTGTTCGCCGGGCGGGCGGTGGACAGCGTCAGCTCGCACTCCGGCCAGTCCTCGCCGGTGTGCTGGCTGACGAGCCCGTACGAGGTGACCGTGACGTCGGTGCCGCGCACGCGGACGTCGTACCCGGGTTCCCAGCGCGCGCCAGGGACCACATAGGACAGTTCGATTTCGGCGGTGGCCGGGGATTCCAGCTCCACCACGATGGTCGAACTGTCCTGTTCGGACTGTGCGCTGCGGGTTTCGATCTGGCGGTCGAGCGCGGCGAGGTCTTCGCGCAGCCGTTCCAGCCTCGTGGCGAGCGCGCGACGTTCCTTGAGCGCCGCGGCCAACTGCGTGCTGAGCGCTTCGCTCACCTCTTGGACACGCCCCGGCTCTGCGTCGCCTCCGGCCAACGCCTTCGCGAAGCTTGCTCCGCTGCGTCGCGAGACGCCGGTCAACAGGTCGACGCGCGCCGACGCGGCGCTCTCGTCGTCCGCGACCTCGTCGACAGTCGCCTGGTCCGCGCGACGCTGCTCCACGAGCGCGCGCAGGGCTGGGTCGGCAGGCTCGGCGTGCTGCGCGTACGCGACGTCGACGCCGGTGACCAACGCGTCGCCCGCGCCGCTGACGCGCACCGAAGCAGCGTCGAGCGACAGGGGGAGACCCGTGATCTCTACGCGGGACCCGTCAGCCGGAGTGACTTGACAGCGGCGGGTGACGCGCGCGTGCTGCGGGTAGACCGTGACCGTAACGATCGGTGCGTCCATGGCTCCGACGTTAGTCGGTTGACGCGACTTGCGGTTGACGGAAGTCTCGAAGCTGCTCGCCTGCTTCGTCCGGCTTGGGGGTTCTGGTGGGAGTTGCTGCTCGAGTTGCTGCTGTCTTCGTCGCGGTGGCCACGTTGTCCGTGCCCGCAGTCGCTGAAGCTGCTTCGCCGCCTTCGCCGGTCTTCACCGACGGTCAAGCGCAGCCAGTCTTCGACCCGGCTGACGTCATCCGTGAAGACGTCTGGGTCACCGCGCCCGTCGACAGCGACCACGACGGCAAGCCTGACCTCGTACACGCGCAGGTGGTGCGTCCGCGCGCCACGGAGCAGGGCATGAAGGTCCCTGTCGTGTACGAAGCGAGCCCGTACTTCGCGGGCGGCAACGACGTACCGAACCACAACGTCGACACCGAGCTGTACGTGCCAGGCCCGCACGTCGCGTCGCCGATCGGGTGGAGCTACCAGAACTACTTCACCGCACGCGGGTTCGCTGTCGTGTACGGCGAATCTCTCGGCACCGGGCTGTCCACCGGCTGTCCGACGACCGGCGACGTGAACGAGACGGTCGGCGCGCGTTCGGTGGTCGACTGGCTCAACGGCCGCGCGGAGGCACACAACCAGGCCGGAGCGCCCGTCGCGGCGAACTGGAGCACCGGGAAGACCGGCATGATGGGCGTGTCGTACAACGGCACGCTGCCCAACGCGGTGGCCAGCACCGGTGTCGAAGGACTCGAGACGATCGTGCCGATCGCCGCCATTTCGAGCTGGTACGGCTACTACCGCAACGCTGGCGCGGTCGTGGCTCCCGGCGGTTACCAGGGCGAGGACGCGGACGTGCTCGCCGGCTACGTCTACTCGCGCGCTGACCGGGAGGCCTGCCGTCCGGTGCTCGACGGCCTCACCGCCGCGCAGGACCGCGTGACGGGGGACTACAGCCAGTTCTGGGACGTACGCAACTACCGTGACGACGTCGGCAAGGTGCACGCGTCGGTGCTCGCGGTGCACGGGCTGAACGACTGGAACGTGAAGACCGAGCAGGTCGCTTCGTGGTACGAAGCGCTCAAGAAGCACGGCGTCGAGCACAAGATCTGGCTGCACCAGTCCGGGCACGCGGACCCGATTTCGCTGCGCCGCGACGTCTGGCTCACGACGTTGAACAAGTGGATGTCGCACTACCTCTACGGGATCGACAACGGCATCGAGCGCGAGCCGAAGGCGACCATTCAGCGCGAGGACAAGTCGTGGGTCGACGAGGCCGAATGGCCGGCGCCGGGCACCGCGGACGTCGTGCTGCACCCGTGGCCGGGCGGACGTTCGACCGGGACGCTCGACCGGCAGCCGGTGCCAGGCCGTCCGACCGTCGAGACGCTGGCCGACGACGCGAGCAAGAAGATCGAACAGCTCGCGGACGCGGCGTCGTCCGGGAACCGCTTGCGCTACCGCACTTCCGCGACCACGGAACCGGTCAGGCTGTCCGGCGCCGCGAAGGCCGAGCTGCAGCTGTCGTTCGATCGCCCCGCCGCGAACGTCACCGCGGTGCTGCTCGACCGGGCGCCGGACGGCACCTCGCACGTGATCAGCCGGGGCTGGACGGACCCGCAGAACCGCGTCAGCCCGTCGGTCACGTCGCCGATCACGCCCGGACAGCGGTACCGCATCGAGGTTTCGCTGATGCCGAAGGACTACGTCGTGGCCGCCGGACATCGCCTGGAGTTCCTGCTGGCTTCCAGCGACCACGACTTCACGCTGCGGCCGGATCCGGGCACCGGGCTGTCGCTGGAGCTGACCGGGACGTCCGTGACGCTGCCGGTCGTCGGCGGGAAGAAGGCGTTCTACTCGGCGATCCCGGCGCGGTAGGCGAACGCGACGGCTTGGGCGCGGTCGCGCAGACCGGCCTTGGAGAACAGGTGATTGACGTGCGTCTTCACCGTCGCTTCGCTGACCACGAGGGTGCGTGCGATCTCCGTGTTCGACAGGCCGGCCGCGATCAGCCGCAACACCTCCACCTCGCGCGCGGTGAGGCCTTCCAGCTCCTTCGTGCGCACCGGCGCGCGGCTCGTCGCGGCTGCTACCAGCCGTTGCTGGAGCGCGCCGTCCACAGTGGACTGGCCGGCGGCCGCTGAGCGGAGGGCGCGGGCGATCGCGTCGGCGTCGGCGTCCTTGGTGAGGAACCCGCGCGCACCGGCTTTGAGCGCGGCGAGAAGGGAATCGTCGTCGGCGTACGTGGTGAGGACGACGACCTCGGTCTTCGGATGCTGCGCGCGGACCAGTTCAGTCGTCTCGACGCCGTCGCGGTTGGGCATGCGCAGGTCCACGAGCAGTACGTCGGGCTGGTGCTCCGCGACAAGCTCGAGTGCCTGTACGCCGTCTGCGGCCGCGCCTACCACCTCGATGCCCGGCAGCAGTCCGAGCAGCGTGACGAGTCCTTCGCGCACCACTGCTTGATCGTCGGCCAGAACCACGCGAAGCGTCACGCCGGTACCGTCAGCTGAATCCGCCATCCGTCCTCCCCAGGGCCGCATTCGAGCTTCCCGTGCAACAGTGCGGCCCGCTCGCCCATGCCTCGCAAACCGTATCCCGGAGCCGGCGGCTCCGGCGGACGGCGGCCCTGGTGGTCGGCGATCGTTAAGTCGACTTCGTCGTTGTTGAAGGCCACCGTGACGTCTACGGCGGGACCGCCCGCGTGCTTGCGCGAGTTGGCGAGGGCTTCCTGTACGGCGCGTACGAGCGTCGTGCCGACAGCCGCGTCTAGCTCGCGTGGTTCGCCTTCGATCACCAGGTCGGCGCGAGAGCCGGTGTTGAGCCTGTACGCGGCAAGGAGGTCCGAGACCGAGCGCTCGACGGGTACGGCGTCTTCGCGCAGTGCGGCGACGGCCTTGCGTGCTTCGGCGAGACCGTCCGTCGCCAGCTTCTGTGCGCGTTCTATTTGGGCGAGAGACTCTTCGCTCGCGCCGTCGCGGACCAGCATCAGACGCGCGCCTTGGAGGTTGAGCGCGAGCCCGGCGAGAGAGTGCGCGAGGACGTCGTGCAGTTCGCGGGCAATGCGCGCACGTTCGGCGAGGGCGGCCGCGCGGGCGTGCTCCTCGCTGGCGGTCTGGGCACGGGCGAGCGCTAGTTCGGTCTGCTCCAGCCGTTCCGCGCGGCCCCGGCGGTTGGCGGCGAGCAGGACTATCACGGCGAGGATCGCGAAGAGAGCGAGGGCGTTCAGCCAGTCGAGTTCGTAGGTGATCGACCAGACGAGGATCGCCGCCGAGGCGACGGCGAGCGAGATCGCCGCAGCGATCCGGCCACTCACGCGGAGGGTGTAGAAGACGGCGCCGAACATCGTCGTCGAGGTCCAGCTGCTCGGCTGCAACACCCAGAGCGCGCCCGCAGCCGCGACGACGGCGACCATGGCTGCGGGCATCAGCCAGCGCGGCCGCGACTCCCGGGTGAGCCACAGCGCCGGGACTGACAGCAGGAGGACCAGCCCGATCAGCGGCCACGTCCACGGCCGCGCGTGCGGGATCGCGAACAGCGCCGGCACGGCGAGCACGCCCCAGCGCACCCAGTCGGCGCCCTCGAACCGCCGCCGCGCCTTGGCGAGCGAGGCCGCCGGTGTGCGCATGGGCCCTCCATCCGTCTTGTACGGAAAATGTACTGGCTCGGGCTTGGCTGGGGAGTGTCGGACATTTCCCCCACCAGGAGGTACGCCCCCATGTCCAGATTGAGACGGTTCGCGGCGGCCGCGGCCGCGGTGGTCCTGCCCGCGTGCGGCCTGACGCTCGCCGCCCAGTCGACGGCGTCCGCGGCCCCCAACTTCCAGGTGCCGTTCAAATGCGGCGTGACGGTCACGGCGGCGACCTTCAGCGGCCACAACCCGGCCAACTCGGTCGACTTCCAGAAGTCCGGCATCACCGGCATGCCGGTGCTCGCGGCCGCGCCAGGAACGGTCACGCGCGTCGCGAACGAGGGCAGCACCAGCTACGGCCGGTGGATCGAACTGGATCACGGCGGCGGCTGGCGGACCCGGTACGCGCACCTGTCCGAGCAGGAAGTCTCGGTGGGCCAGAGCGTCGGGCAGGGCAAGGAGATCGGCAAGGCGGGCGCGACCGGCGGGGTGACCGGCCCGCATCTGCACTTCGAAGAGAACTTGAACGGCGTGACGCAGAAGGCCGTGCTGAACGGTGTTGCGGTGCCGTACTACGGCAAGAAGGACTTCACGAGCAAGAACGGCTGCGGCGGCAACCCGTACTCGGCGACGCAGGTGTGCGGGTCGGGCTTCTCGGTGATCGACCAGCAGGCGCTGGGGACGGCGGGCACCGCGTACCTGCTGTACAACTCGTCTTCCAAAGAGAACTGCGTGACGACCCTGAAGGCGGTTTCGCTGGGGACCGCCAGTCCGGTTTCGGCGTTCCTGGAGGTGCAGGGCTCGACCAGGACGACAGATTCGGGCAGCTTCACCTACTACGCGGGGCCGGTGAAGAAGACCGCCGGTTCGACGTGCGTCAAATGGGGCGGTTCGGTCGGCTCCTCGGCGTACGAGAGCCCGTTCGAACACTGCGGCTGAGGTTTTTCACCTGTGCTGCCGGATCCCTGCTGGGGGTCCGGCAGCATCTGTCTATTGTGGACTTTCTGGTTCATGCACACCCCACCGACAATTTCCGCCGGTTCCCTTCGCTCGTGACGCGGTTGTCCACAACTGCCTGCTGCCGTCCACAGATTTGCTTTGCCGGCCTTGATTCGCGTCATCGCGGCGCACAGTGGAGGCGTGACCACCTCGACGCCGCCCGGCATCTCCCGGGCCACCCTCAGCAACCCGGCCGACCTCATCGCCTCGCTCCCGTACCTGCTCGGCTTCCGTCCCGCCGATTCCCTCGTGCTGCTGGGCCACCGCGTGCCCGGCACCACGATCGGCCTGATGCTGCGCGCCGACCTTCCGCCGCGAGAATTTCAAGCAGAGCAAGCGGATGCGCTGATCCCGCGCTTCGCCGACCCCGACCACAACGGCGTCACCGCGATCATCGTCGGCGGCTCGACCGCCGGTGGTTCAGCCGACGAAAACGGACCACCCCGAAGAGAATTCGTCGCCGAACTTAAGCGTGCCCTGTCCGACCACGGCCTCCGCCTGTTCCATGCATTGTGGACACCCGAGGTCGAAGCTGGCGCGCCATGGTCGTGCTATCTGGAACCCGACTGCGGCGGTGTACTGCCAGATCCCCAGGAAACCGTCGTCGCCGCGGCCACGACGGAGGCGGGTTTCGTGGTCTTCCGCAGCCGCGAAGAGCTGGCCGCTGTGCTGGAACCACGCTCTGCAGAAGCGATCAGCCGCCGCGCCGGCATGCTGGCGTCCGCTCCGGAACCGTTGTACAGCCCCGGCATGTCGCAGAGCGATGTCCTGGACGCTGCGACAACCGAACTCCGCGAGGCCTTCCTCCGCCAACGCCGAGGCGCGGGCCCGCCCAGCGACGATCAAGCCGTGCGGCTAGCCCACGCGTTGACGTTCAACCCCGTCCGCGACGCCTGCCTGGCCCTCGCGGTTCCGCCGCACACTTCGCTGACCCGTGAGGCGGAGGAGGTATGGCTGACCCTGGTCCGCGAACTGCCTCCGCCGCACCGGGCCGAAGCTGCCCTCCATCTCGGCTACACCGCGTTGATGCGCGGCGAAGGAGCGCTCGCCGGGATGGCACTGGCGAACGCCGTGGAAGCCGATCCGGGGCATGTGGTGGCGCAGCTGCTGCAGGCCGCGTGGAACATCGGCACGGATCCGTCGAAGCTGACCGGCCTCGCGGACTTGAGCACGGCGGTGGATCTCGGGTTGTCCCCGCCGCCGGAACCGGGGAGTGGCGTCGAGCAGGGAGCGGGTCGAAGATCGGAGCCGCCGAGGGGATGAGATGACGGGGGTCGGTGCGAACGGGATGAGATGACGGGAGCCTGTGTGGGCGGGGTGAGATGACCGGGGTTGGTGGCGGTTCGGTCGTGCGGTTTCCGCGGTGTGGAACGACTGTGCTGGCGTGGCATTGGCGAGTCCAAAGTGGACTCTCGTGGCCCGGTGTTCCCGAGCGGTACTTACGGCCCGTTGCGGCGACGCAGGGGCGGGGATGCACCTGAATCCCCGCCTCGCGACCGAAACCGAACCTCGCCCGCAGCCCGTCGCCCACGACCCGGAGCCTGCCCGCGGCCCCGTCGCCACGACTCGAACTCCGCCTGCGGCCCACCGTCACGAACCGAACCCCGCTCGCAGCCCGCAGTCACAACCTGAACCCCGCCCGCAGCCCGAAGCCACGCCCGAACCCCGCCCCGGCCCCACAGCCACGACCCGAACCCCGCCCCGGCCCGTCGCTGTGACCCGGAGCCCACCCGGTAACCCCGTCAGGAACGACGCGACTGGGTGAACTGCCAAGCGTCCGACACGATCCCGTCCAGGTCGGTCAGCTTGGGCGTCCACCCCAGCTCGCCGTTGGCCTTGTCGCTGGACGCCACCAGCACCGACGGGTCGCCCGCGCGGCGCGGGGCCACGACGGCGGGGATGGCGTGCCCGGTGACCCGGCGGCAGGCCTCCACGACCTCCAGCACCGAGAACCCGGTGCCGCTGCCGAGGTTGTAGATGCGGTGCTCGCCCGCCGCGGCGTGGCGCAGGGCGAGGAGGTGGGCGTCGGCGAGGTCGACCACGTGGATGTAGTCGCGGACGGCTGTTTTGTCCGGCGTCGGGTAGTCGTCGCCGTAGATGGAGATGTGTTCGCGGTCGCCGGTCGCGACCTGGAGAACGAGAGGAATGAGATGGGTTTCGGTGGTGTGCCGTTCGCCGAACGCGCCGTAGGCTCCGGCCACGTTGAAGTACCGCAGGCTCACCGCGGCCAGGCCATGGGCGCGGGCGAAGCTGGTGATCGCGTGGTCGATGGCGAGCTTCGAGGCGCCGTAGGTGTTGGTCGGCTGTGTCGGGGCCGTTTCCGGGATCGGCGACACGTCGGGCTCGCCGTAGGTCGCCGCGGTGGAGGAGAACACCAGGCGCGGCGTGCCGTGCTTCTTCATCGCCTCCAGCAGCCGCAGCGAGGTCACCACGTTGCCTTCCCAGTACTTCGCCGGGTCGGTCATCGACTCGCCCACCAGAGACTTCGCCGCGAAGTGCAGCACGCCGTCGAACCCTTCGCCGAGCAGGTCCGCGGCGACCTCGGCGGCGTCGCCCTCGACGAAGCGCGCCTGCGGGTGCACCGCGTCCGCGTGCCCGGTCGACAGGTCGTCCACGACGGTGACCTGGTGACCGGCTTCGATGAGGCGGGCGGCGCACACGCTGCCCACGTACCCCGCGCCGCCCGTCACGATGAGTTTCAGGGGGCTCTGCTGGTCCGTCACGTCAAGGCCTTTCTGCTGAGGGGTGGCGACTGTGCGGCACAGTCTCCCCTCAGTGCGACGCGACGGACCCTCCGGGGGTTGCTCCGGAAATCAGGCCTCGTCGCGGCCCGCGCCGCGCGACGGCACCGCCGTGAACATCCGCGGCCGGCGGAACCCGGCCTGCTCGCAGGCGGTTTCGACCGCGGTGCGGACCCCGTCCACCTCCGCGTCCCGGACCAGCGCGATCGCCGAACCGCCGAACCCGCCGCCGGTCATCCGCGCGCCCAGCGCACCGGCCGACCGGGCCGAGTCGACCGCCAGGTCGAGCTCCGGCGTCGAGATGCGGTAGTCGTCGCGCATGCTCACGTGCGAAGCATCGAGGTGCGGCCCGATCTCGGCGAGCTTTTTCTCGCGCAGCAACGCGACCACGTCGAGCACCCGCTGGTTCTCGGTGACCACGTGGCGCACCAGCGGAACCAGATCCTCGGGCAGCTGCGCGAGGGCTTCGTCGAGCCCTTCGAGCGTGACGTCGCGCAGCGCCTTCACGCCGAGCAGTTCCGCCGCGCGCTCGGTGCCGCGCCGCCGCGCGCCGTAGCCGCCGTCGGCGTGGGAATGCTTGGTGCGGGTGTCCATGATCAGCACCCGGAGCCCGGCCTCGGCGAGCGGGAACGGCACCTGCTCCATCTCGCCCGAGCGGACGTCGAGGAACAGCACCCGCGAGTCCTCGCAGCACAGCGACGCCGTCTGGTCGAGCAGCCCGGTGGGCGCGCCGACGAAGTCGTTCTCCGAACGCTGCACCCAGCGCGCGATTTCCGGACGGGTGGGAGTGCCTGCGCCGCCGTCTTCGAGTTCCACCCCTGCCGTGCCCAGCAAAGCCAGCGACACCGCGCATTCCAGCGCGTGAGAGGAGGAAAGCCCGGCCCCGGACGGCACGTCGCCGGCGATGACCACGTCGGCCCCGTCCGCGAAACCCTGGTCGCGCAGCACCCACGCCACCCCGGCGGGATACGCGGCCCATCCGCCGACCGAACCCGGTTCGAGCGCGGCGATCTCGTGCGGCCCGGAGTGCTGCAGCTGCCCGTCGTCGCCGAGGGTGGCGACCTGGAGCTTGCCGTCCCGGCGCGGGGAGGCGGCCGCGGCGAGCCGGTGCGGGAGGGCGAAGGGCAGCACGAAACCGTCGTTGTAGTCGGTGTGCTCGCCGATCAGGTTCACCCGGCCCGGCGCGGACCACACGCCTGCCGGGGCCCGCCCGTGGACCTCCCGGAACGCGCGGGCCGCCTCGGTCGCCGGGGTCACTTGGCGAGCGCCAGCACGGCGTGCAGCGCCGCGGTGGACACCTGCGCCGTGCTTTCGGTGCCCTTGACCTCGACGGTCGCGCTGCCGCCGGAGGCCTTGCCGACCGTGACGAGCCCGCCGGGCACGATCCCGACCGTCCGCAGTTCGGTGAGCAGCGATTCGTCGAGCTGCACGTGCTCGGCGATGCGGCGGATCTCGACCTCGCCGCCGCCGGTGCGGGCGAACTCGTCGAGGCGCACCAGGCCGTCCTCGGCGCGCGGCGCGGGATCGCCGTCGCCGAGCTTGTCGAGGCCGGGAATCGGGTTGCCGTACGGCGACGTGGTCGGGTGGTCGAGCAGCTTCACCAGCTTGCGCTCGACGGCCTCGCTCATCACGTGCTCCCAGCGGCACGCCTCGTTGTGCACGTGCTCCCACTCGAGGCCGATGACGTCGACGAGGAGGCGCTCGGCGAGCCGGTGCTTGCGCATGACCGCGACGGCGAGGTCGTGGCCGTGGTCGGTGAGCTGCAGATGCCGGTCGTCCGCGACGACGACCAGCCCGTCGCGCTCCATCCTGGCCACGGTCTGGCTCACGGTGGGCCCGCTCTGCTGCAGGCGCTCCGCGATCCGGGCCCGCAGCGGGACGACCCCTTCCTCTTCGAGCTCGTAGATGGTACGCAGGTACATCTCGGTGGTGTCGATGAGATCGTTCACGCTGTCCCCTTCGTCCGCGTAGCTCATCGTAGTCGCTGGCCCCGACAGCGACGGCTCGCCTCGGCGTAACGACCCGGCCGCGGCGAAAAGTCCTGCCCTGATGCGCGAACCGCGTCCGGACCTGCAGGATGGGGGCCATGCGACCGTTGATCTCGCCCGCTGAGCTCGCCGCGTTCCCCGGCCGCGAGCGTCCCGTCGTGCTGGACGTCCGCTGGCGGCTCGGCGGACCGCCCGGCGCGGAGTCCTACCAGGAGGGACACCTGCCCGGCGCGGTGTTCGTCGACCTCGACACGGCGCTGGCCGCGCCGCCCGGAGAGGGCGGCCGACACCCGCTGCCCGACCCGGCCGTCCTGCAGCGTGAGCTGCGGAAAGCCGGGGTTCAGGCAGGGCGTCCGGTGGTCGTCTACGACGACGCGGACGGTTCGGTCGCCGCGCGGGCCTGGTGGCTGCTGCGCTGGGCGGGGCATCCGGAGGTCGCGGTGCTCGACGGCGGTTACACAGCGTGGCTGGCCGAGGGGCGGGAAGTGACGGCCGAAGCGCCTTCGCCGGAGCCGGGCGACATCGAGGTCCGGCCGGGCGGCATGCCGGTCCTGTCGGCGGACGACGCGGCGGCGCTCGCGCGCGAAGGTGTGCTGTTCGACGCGCGGGCGCACGTCCGCTACACCGGCGAGACTGAGCCGGTCGACCCGCGGGCCGGGCACATCCCGGGCGCGGTGAGCGCGCCGTCGTCCGAGCACGCGGGTGCGGACGGGCGCTGGCGGTCGCCGTCCGAGCTTGCCGAGCGGTTCGCGTCGCTGGGCTTGGCCGACGGCGTTCCGGCCGGTGCCTACTGCGGTTCGGGCGTCACGGCGTCGTCGGTGGTGCTCGCGCTGGAGGTCGCCGGGCATCCGGAACCGGCCGCGCTGTACGCGGGGTCGTGGTCGCACTGGTCGCGCGATCCGGAGCGTCCCGCGGCCACCGGTCCCGAACGCGGCTGAATCCGCCGGAACTTTCGGCGCTGTGCACCGACTTCTCGTCCGGAAGGCTTTTCCAGGCGAGAGGCGGCGTTCATGGAGCGAAGGACATTCCTGCGCGGGTCGGCGGCGGCAGGGGCGGCGATGGCGGCGTCGGCGGCGGTACCGGCCGAGGCTGCGACCACAACCACGGCCGCAACTGCGGCGACGACCGGGGCAGCGTCCGGACGGCGGCCGTTGCGGGTGCAGGTCGTGTTGTTCGACGGCGTCGAGGAACAGGATTTCGCCGGTCCGTACGAGGTGTTCTCCGCGGCGGGCATGCATGCCAAGCGCGGCACGGATGTTTCGTATGTGCGGGTCGATGGGCCGGGCGTGGTGCGCGCGGCGTACGGGACGAAGGTGGAGGTCGAGCGAGGCTGGTCCCCGCAGGACGCCGACATCATCGTGGTGCCCGGCGGCGGTTACGCGAAGCGGAAAGGACCGGGCATCTGGGCGGAGATCGACCGTCGAGTGCTGCCGGACGCGCTCGCCGCCGCACCGCGCAAAGGGCTGACCCTGGCGGCGCTGTGCACCGGCACGCTTCTGCTCGGCGCGGCCGGGCTCGTGCGGGGACGTCCGTGCACGACGCACCACGGTGCCGTCGAGACGCTTGTCCAGCAAGGCGGGGAGGTCAAGAAAGCCCGCGTGGTCGACGACGGCGACGTGGTCACCTCGGGCGGCATCACGAGCGGCCTGGACCTGGCTTTGTGGCTGGTGAAACGGGAACTCGGCTCCGACGCGGCGGCCGGGCTGGAGGAGATGCTCGAGTACGAGGCGCGCGGCGTCGTCTGGACGCGGGGCTGAGTTCCGCCCCGCCGCGAAACCCGGCTCGGGGCGCGGCGGGGAAGTACAGTGCGGTGCATGTCGTCGCCTGCAGTTGTCTGGGATCCGTCGCTGCTGAAGTACGACCTGGGCGGGCAGCATCCGTTCAACCCCGTCCGGCTCGACCTCACCGTGCGGCTCGCCACCGAACTGGGCGTGCTCGACGGGGTCGACCTGCTCGTGCCGACCGCGGCGGGGGACGAGGAACTGCTGCGCGTGCACGTGCCGGAGTATTTGGCCGCCGTGCGGGAGGCCCCGCTCGTCGGATGGGACGTCGGGCACGGGCTCGGCACCGACGACAACCCCGTGTTCCCCGACATGCACGACGCGACCGCACTGGTCGTCGGCTCGACCCTGCTCGCCGCGCGCAAAATCGCCGACGGCGAGGCGCGGCGGGCAGTCAACATCGCGGGCGGGCTGCACCACGCGATGCGCGATCACGCGTCCGGTTTCTGCATCTACAACGACTGCGCGATCGCCATCTCGTGGCTGCTCGACCACGGCTTCGACCGCATCGCGTACGTCGACACCGATGTGCACCACGGCGACGGCGTCCAAGCCGCGTTCTATGACGACCCGCGAGTGCTCACCGTCTCGATGCACCAGCACCCGTTCACGCTGTGGCCCGGCACCGGTTATTCCGCCGAGGTCGGCAAGGGCAAAGCGGCCGGCACGGCGGTGAACCTGCCGCTGCCGCCGCACACGCGGGACCCCGGGTGGCTGCGGGCGTTCGACGCGGTGGTTCCGGCTGTGCTGCGGGAGTTCCGGCCGCAGCTGCTCGTCACCCAGTGCGGGGTCGACTCGCACGAGGAAGACCCGATGGCCGACATGTCCTTGTCGGTCGACGGCCACCGCACCATCTACTCCACCCTGCGCGACCTGGCCGAACGCTACGCGGACGGCCGCTGGCTCGCCGTCGGCGGCGGGGGATACCAGCTGATCCGCGTGGTGCCGCGCTCGTGGACGCACCTGATGGCGACCGTGCTGGACCGCGACGTCCCGCCGGAAACGCCGCTGCCGCCCGGCTGGGTCTCGACGGTCAAGCGCGCCGCCCCGGCCGCCGACCTCCCCGCCGCGATGACCGACGGCGAGGACACCGCCTTCAAACCGTGGGGCGACGACGCGGACGACCCGGTGGACATCGCGATCCGCGACACCCGCCGCGCGATCTTCCCGCTGCACGGCCTCGACCCGGACGATCCGAGGGACTGACCATGCCCGAGCAACCTCGCCAGCCCGGCACCGGCGACCCCGGCCAGGGCGACCCCGCTTCCGGCGCCCGATCGAAGCGCGAGCCCGGCGGAACCGCTGCGCCGACTCCTGGGAGCGGCACTGGGAGAGCGCCGACTTCTGGTGCCAGCGCGGAGGGAACGCCGACTCCCGGCCGCGCCGCTGCCGCGGAGGCTGTCGGGTCACCCGGTTCGGCTGCTGGCGGCAAGCACGGAGAGAGCGGCTCGCTGGGCGCATCCGGCGAGTCCGCGCCTGCGCGCCCGGCCTCGGGCGAGCGCGCGGCGTCGGAACGGCCTGATCGCGCAGGGGGTTCCGCGGCGGGTGGCGGTGCGGCTGCTGCGACCTCTGCGGCCGGGGCAGGCGGAGCAGCACGGGGAAGCGGAGCGGCAGGGACAAGCGGAGCACCGGGCGAGCCCGCTTCAGCGGAACACCCCGCCCCGGACGGGAAGCGCGATCCCTACGACTACCCCCGCGACTGGGAAGCCGACGTAGTCCTCTCCGACGGCGGCACTGTCCACTTGCGACCCGTCGTGCCCAGCGACGCCGACGGGCTCGTCGCGTTGCACGGCAGGCTTTCCGACCGCACCCGGTACTTCCGGTACTTCGGCGCCTACCCGCGCATCCCGCCGCGGGATCTGGAGCGGTTTTCCACCGTGGACCACCACGACCGGGTCGCGTTCGTCGCCTTGCTGGGGGACGACGTGGTCGCGGTGGGGCGTTACGAGCGGCTCGATCAGGGGCCTTCGGCGGAGGTCGCGTTCGTCGTCGACGACAAGCATCAGGGGCGCGGGCTCGGGTCGATCCTGCTGGAGCATCTCGCCGCGGCGGCGTCGGAGTGCGGGTTGCGGCGGTTCGTCGCGGAGGTGCTGAGCGAGAACGCGGCGATGGTGCGCGTCTTCCGCGACGCGGGCTACCAGGTCAGCCGCGCCCTCGAGGAAGGCGTGCTGCATCTCGAGTTCGACATCGACCCTACCGAGGAATCGCTCGCGGTCGCGCGGTCTCGGGAGCAGGCCGCGGAGGCGCGGAGCGTGCACAATCTGCTCCACCCGGACACGGTGGCGGTGATCGGGGCGAGCGCGGATCCCACGAAGGTCGGGCATGTCGCGTTCGCGAACATGCTCGCGGCCGATTTCGCGGGGGCGGTGTATCCGGTCAACCCGGAGCATCGGTCGGTGCGCGGGGTGCGGGCTTATCCGTCCGTTCTCGATATCCCGGATCCGGTTGACCTGGCGCTGGTGGCGGTTCCGGCGGAGGCGGTCGAATCGGTGCTGGACGCGTGTCTGGCCAAGGGCGTCAAGACACTGGTGATCGTGTCCGGCGGGTTCGCCGAATCGGGGCCGCTGGGGTTGCACGCGGAGTTGCGGCTGGTCGGCGAGGCGCGGGCGCACGGGATGCGGGTGGTCGGGCCGAACGCGCTGGGCGTGCTCAACACCGCGAAGGACGTTCGGCTCAACGCGACGCTCGCGCCGCGGCTGCCGAAGCGCGGGCGGACGGGGTTCTTCTGCCAGTCGGGTGCGCTGGGGACGGCGATTCTGGCCGACGCGGGGTCGCGCGGGCTGGGGTTGTCGACGTTCGTGTCGGCGGGCAACCGGGCGGATGTGTCCGGCAATGACCTGCTGCAGTACTGGGAAACCGACCCGGATACCGATCTGGTGCTGCTGTATCTGGAATCGTTCGGCAACCCGCGGAAGTTCGCGCGGCTGGCGCGCAGGCTGGCGCGGTCGAAGCCGATCGTGGCGGTGAAGTCGGGGCGGCACGCGGTGCGGCCGCAGCTCGCGGCGACGTCGGCGGAGGTCGACGAGGCCAGTGTGCAGGCGTTGTTCGAGCAGGCTGGCGTCGTGCGGGTGGAATCGCTGGCGCAGCTGTTCGACACGGCGCTCGTGTTCGCGCATCAGCCGTTGCCGGCGGGGCCGCGGATCGGGATCGTCGGGAATTCGAGTGCGATCGGGTTGTTGGCGGCCGATACGGCTCGTGCGGAGGGGTTGCGGCTGGCGTTCGATCCGGTCGACATCGGGCCGCAGGCCGGGCCGGACGAGTTCGCGACGGCGGTGCGGGAGGCGTTGGATTCGCCGGACACTGACGCGTTGATAGCGGTATTTGCGCCGCCGGTGGCGATTCCTGGCACCGCGTACGCGCGAGCGTTGCGCGAAGCGGTGTCGGAGATGAAGCAGTCGAAGCCGATCGTTTCGACGTTCCTCGCCGCTGAAGGGGTGCCGGACGAACTGGCGGTGCTTTCTGACGACGGCGTGCCGACGCGTGGGTCGATTCCGTCGTATTCGAGTCCGGAGCGCGCGGTGAACGCGTTGGCACGCGTGGTGCGGTACGCCGCGTGGCGGCAGCGGCCGCAGGGGACGTTGGTGCGGCCTGGCGGTCTGCACGTCGAGCAGGCGCAGGAGATCGTGCGCGAGTTGTTGCCGGAGGACGGCAGTTCGACGCTGCTGTCTGATGACGACGTGGTGCGGTTGCTCAGCTGTTACGGCGTGGACGTGGTGCCGTTCCGGGTGGCGTCCAGTGAAAGCAAAGCAGTCGCTGCGGCGGCTGAGCTTGGGTATCCCGTCACGTTGAAGGCGGTGGACGAGCGGTTGCGCGGGCGGCCGGACTTCGCTGGCGTACGGCTTGACCTGATGTCCGAAGAGTCCGTACGTGTCGCGTACCGAGATCTGTGCACAGTGTCTGGCGACGAAGACGTGTACGTGCAACAGATGGCGCCGAAAGGACTGTCGTGCGCCATCGGGCTGCAGGACGACCCGTCGTTCGGCACGCTCGTGTCGTTCGGGCTGTCCGGGTTGGTCAGCACGCTGCTCGGCGACCGCGCGTACCGGGCGGTGCCGTTGACGGACGTTGACGCGGCGACGCTGATCCGTGAGCCGCGTACGTCGCCGTTGTTGACGGGGTATCGCGGCGACGAGCCCGCTGATCTCGCGGCGTTGCAGGACATGGTGTTGCGCGTGGCGGCGCTCGCGGAGGACAACCCCGAGGTCCGGTCGCTGGCTCTGGACCCGATCCTCGCGTCGCCGGACGGGGCGTTCGTCGCCAATGCGCGGTTGGTCGTGGGCGCACCGCCGACGCGGCCGGATACCGGACCGCGTCGGCTGCGGCACATCACGCCGTTGGACTGACCACCAGTTCGCCGAGGCCCAGCAGTTGCTCGGTCGCGCCGCCGCTGGTGAACTCCAGGCGCTTCGCGGCGGCGAAGTAGCGGTGGACCGGGTGCTCGACATCGATGCCGACGCCGCCGTGCAGGTGCACTGCGGTGTGCGCGACACGGTGTCCGGCTTCGGCCGCCCAGAACTTCGCGGTGGCCACGTCAGCGGCGGCGGGGAGACCTTCGGAGAGCTTCCAGGCTGCCTGCCATAGCGTCAGCCGTACGGCTTCGACGTCGATGTACGCATCGGCGAGGCGGTGTCGGACGGCTTGGAAACTGCCGAGCACTTTGTCAAACTGCTTGCGCTCGCGTGTGTACGCAGCTGTCAGCTCAAGCGCGCGTTCCAACACGCCCAGCTGTTGTGCGCAGGCACCGAGAGCGCCACGAAGGCGCAACTGCTCGCCGACGTCGCCGAGACCGACTCCGGGAGTGTCTGACAGCGTCACCAAAGCAGCGTCGGCGTGGTCGGTGGTCGACTGCGCTTCGATAGAAATCCCAACAGCGTCCTTCTCGACGATGTACACGCCGTCGTTGGCTTCGACGAGTAAGGCGTCCGCGAAGGCTGCGAAGGGGACCGCGGTCTGCGTACCGGTGAGGCGTCCGTCTGAAGCGACAAACGATCCGCCCAAAGCGACAGCGAGCACCGCCTTGCCGCGAGAGACCGGAAGCAGCCATCGCTCAGCCAGCAACGGGTCGGTGAGCACCGAGCCCGCCTGGACGACGGAGGAAAGGTACGGAACAGGCGCGACCGCGCGGCCGATCTCGATCAGGACCGAACACTGTTCCAGCAAACCGAAACCGCCGCCGCCGACCGTCGCGGGCAGGGCGGCGTCGAGGACGCCGGAGCGGGCCAGCACAGTCCACAGTGGAGCGTCGAAACCGCCGGAGCCGTGCGGGCCCAGCGATTCCGCGGTGACCTGGTCGGCGAGAATGCGCCGGGTCAGTGCGGAAAGGTCGGTTTGTGCTTCGGTGAGAGAGAAGTCCACCGGGAGAACTCCTTAACGCGTCACGGGCTGGCCGAGGGCGGTGGCGGCGACGATGTCGCGCTGCACCTCGTTGGTGCCGCCGCCGAAAGTGAGGATCAACGCCGAACGGTGCAGCCGTTCCAGCCGTCCTGCGAGCACCGCGCCGGGGGAGCCCTCGCGCACCACGGCGGCCGCGCCGACCACTTCCATCAGCAGCCGGTATGCCTCGATCGCCATTTCGGTGCCGTACACCTTGGTCGCCGACGCCTCGGCCGGGCCGAGTTCGCTCGCAGCGGCGGCCCAGGCGATCTTCCAGTTCCGCAGCTTCAAGTACTCGGCGTACGCGTGCACGCGCGCGAGGTGCGTCCGGACCCACTCGCGGTCGGTCAGCGACTCCGTGCGGGCCCATTCCACGACGTCGGCCAGCGCTTTCCGCACCGGCGCGGCGGAGGTGAGCGCGACGCGTTCGTGGTTGAGCTGGTTGGTGATCAGCGGCCAGCCCGCGTTCTCCTCGGCGACCCGCGAGGTCACCGGCACGCGGATGTCGTCGTAGTAGGTCGCGCTGGTGCCGGGCCCGGCGACGGTGTGCACCTTCGTCCAGGAGAAGCCCGGAGCGGAGGTCGGCACGATCAGGATCGACAGGCCCTTGTGCTTGCGCGCCTCCGGGTCGGTCCGCGCGGCGAGCCACACGTAGTCGGCGTACTCGATCAGGCTGGTCCACATTTTCTGCCCGTTGACCACGTACTCGTCGCCGTCGCGGGTAGCCCGCGTGCGCAGCGAAGCGAGGTCCGTGCCCGCGCCCGGTTCGGAGTAGCCGATCGAGAAATGCAGTTCGCCCGCGGCGATCTTCGGCAGGTAGAACGCCTTCTGATCCGGGGTGCCGAACCGCATGATCGTCGGGCCGATCGTATTCACCGTCAGGAACGGCACCGGCACCCCGGCGACCGCCGCCTCGTCGGTGAAGACCAGCTGGTCGAGCATGCTCCGGTCCTGGCCGCCGTACTCGCGCGGCCAGCCGAGCGCGAGCCAGCCGTCCTTGCCGAGCTGCCGGACGATTTCCTTGTACGCCAAGCCGTCGCCGTACTCGCCGCCGGGCGCGGCGAGGCTTTCCCGCCGCGCCGGCGTCATCAGCTCGGCGAAGTACTCCCGCAGCTCAGCGGCCAGTGCCCGCTGCTGCGGCGTGTAGTCGATCCGCACCCGTCACCTCCACCCCGCCGGTCTCGTTGTGGTGTCGTACCGGGCCCCGGCGGTAAGCTAGAACCTGTTCTAGTTGTACCAGGAGTGCCGGACGGGAGGAAGCATGGAGGTCAGTGTCGACCGGTCGCTGTGCGAGGCGAACGCGGTCTGCGTGGGATTCGCGCCGGAGGTCTTCGATCTCGACGACGACGAGAACCTGGTGATCGGGCCGGTTCCGGAGGATGAAGTAGAACGTGTTTCGCAAGCGGTGACGAACTGTCCGAAGAACGCCCTGTTCACGACCGGTTAATCAGGGCTTGCTCAATACGAGAACAGATTCTAGTCTGTGCTTCGTCAGGCAGGCTTCGACGAGGAGGCTCGCGGGTGGAACCGTCCGCAGGGAACACGAGCGACGACCGGGTTGAGGCGGTTCGATGACGCTCGAGGGCAAAGTCGCAGTCGTCACCGGCGCCGGAGCGGGGCTGGGCCGGGCCGAAGCGCTCGCGCTGGCCCGCGAAGGCGCGTCCGTCGTGGTCAACGACATCGGCGAGGCGAGCGACGTCGTAGCCGAGATCGAAAAACACGGCGGCAAGGCGCTCGCGGTGGCCGGGGACGTCTCGGCGGCCGAGACCGCGAAGGAACTGCTGTCCGCCGCGGTGGACCACTTCGGCAGCCTCGACATCGTCGTGAACAACGCGGGCGTGCTCCGCGACCGGATGCTGTTCTCGATGTCCGACGAGGACTGGGACAAGGTCATCGCGGTGCACCTGCGCGGGCATTTCCTGCTGTCCCGCAACGCCGCCGCGTACTGGCGCGATCGCTCCAAAATGGAGGGACAGCCGGTGTACGGCAGGCTGGTGAACACTGCGTCCGAAGCGTTCCTCGTCGGTTCGCCCGGCCAGCCCAACTACTCGGCGGCCAAGGCGGGGATCGCGGCGCTCACCATGTCCGCGGCGCGCGGGCTGGCGAAATACGGCGTGCGCGCCAACACGATCTGCCCGCGCGCCCGCACCGCGATGACCGCGGACGTCTTCGGCGAAGCGCCCGAGGACGGTCTGGATCCGTTGTCGGTAGAGCACGTTGCTCCGTTTGTCGCATTCCTCGCCTCACCGGCCGCGGACGCGATCAACGGCCAGGTCTTCGTCGTCCACGGCGGCATGGTCGCCTTGCTGGCCCCGCCGTCGGTGGAGGAGCGTTTCGACACCGCGAACGGCGCCTGGACCACCGGTGAACTCGCCGAAACCGTCGGCGCGCACTTCGCCGGCCGCGACCCGGAGCGGATGTTCGCCGCGACCGATCTGCTTTCGCTGCCCTGAAACCGGAGGACGCATGACCGAGCACCGGCTGGCAGGCAAGGTCGCCCTCATCACCGGCGCGGCCCGGGGACAGGGCGCGGCCGCCGCGCGCGCGTTCGTGGCGCAAGGCGCGCAGGTGGTGATCGCCGACATCCTCGACGACGAAGGCGAGAAACTCGCCGCGGAACTCGGCGAAGCGGCGGTGTTCTGCCATCTCGACGTCAGCGACGAGGACGGCTGGACGGCGGCGGTCGAGCGCACGGCGGCCGAATTCGGGCCGCCGACGGTGCTGGTCAACAACGCCGGGGTGCTGTACTTTTCGGAACTCGCGAAGACGCCGCTGGCCGAATACGAACGCGTCGTGCGGATCAACCAGATCGGGGCGTTTCTCGGCATGCGCTCGGTCGTTGAACCGATGGCAGGGGCCGGCGGCGGCTCCATCGTCAACGTGTCCTCTGTGGAGGGTCTGGCCGGGATGCCGTTCCTCGTCGCCTACACCGCGACCAAATTCGCGATCCGCGGGATGACCAAGGTCGCCGCGCTGGAACTGGGCGCGCGCGGGATCCGGGTCAACTCGGTGCACCCGGGCATGATCGACACGAAGATGGTGTCCGACGCCGCGGGCGCGGACGTGGACGTGTCCTGGGTCGGCAAGAAGGTCGCGCTCGGCCGGGTGGGGCGGGCCGACGAGATCGCGCCGCTGCTGGTGTTCCTCGGCAGCGACGAGAGTTCGTATTGCACCGGCGGCGAGTTCGTCGCCGACGGCGGGGCCACTGCCACGCACGCGTTGAAGCTGTGAACGGTGCTGCTGGGCCTAGGGTGACGGCTGGGGCCCGAAGGGACGGGAGTGAACACCGCTAACCGAAATCGGCGGGCGGGGATGGGCAAGACTCGGGGGTGACTACTGGGAGGTGCGGTGGGCGAAAGCGGCTCGGTCACTCTCCCGGGCACCGCGGCGCTGGCTCAGGTCGGCAGGCTCGCCACGCTGTCCTGGGAGGTCCTGCGGGCGATCTTCAAACGCCCGTTCCAGTTCCGCGAATGGATCCAGCAGTGCTGGTTCTTCGCGAGCGTGACCATTCTTCCGACCGCTCTGGTCGCGATCCCGTTCGGCGCGGTCATCGCGTTGCAGCTGGGATCGCTGACCACGCAGATCGGCGCGCAGTCGTTCACCGGCGCGGCCAGCGCGCTCGCCATCGTGCAGCAGGCGAGCCCGCTGATCACCGCGCTGCTGGTGGCGGGCGCGGGCGGCAGCGCGGTCTGCGCCGACATCGGCGCGCGCAAGATCCGCGAGGAAATCGACGCGATGGAAGTGCTCGGCGTCAACCCGGTGCAGCGCCTCGTGGTGCCGAGGGTGCTCGCCGCGATCGTGGTGTCGGTGCTGCTCAACGGCCTGGTCAGCGTGGTCGGCGTGCTCGGCGGCTACTTCTTCAACGTGGTGCTGCAAGGCGGCACGCCCGGCGCGTACCTGGCCAGCTTCAACGCGCTCGCGCAGGTGCCGGACCTCTGGATCAGCGAGATCAAGGCGTTCCTGTACGGCTTCGTCGCGGGCGTGGTCGCCGCGTTCCGCGGGCTGAACCCGGCGGGCGGCCCGAAGGGCGTCGGCGACGCGGTGAACCAGGCGGTGGTGATCACCTTCCTGCTGCTGTTCCTGATCAACGTCGTGCTGACCGCCGTGTACCTCAAAATCGTGCCCCCGAAGGCGCTGTGACATGACAGCAGAACCGATCGAGCAGCCGCGCACGTCCGACCGGACGCTGGAGATCATCGCGCGCCCCGGCGCGAGTCTCGAAGGACTCGGCAAGCAGCTGTCGTTCTACGGCCGGGCGCTCGCCTGGTCGCCGCGCACGATCCGCCGCTACGGCCGCGAAACCACGCGGCTGCTGACCGAGGTCTGCTTCGGCACCGGCGGTCTCGCGGTGATCGGCGGGACGCTCGGCGTGATGATCGGCATGACGCTGTTCACCGGTCTCATCGTGGGCCTGCAGGGGTATTCGGCGCTGAACCAGCTCGGCACCGCCGCGCTCACCGGGTTCATTTCGGCCTACTTCAACACCCGCGAGGTCGCGCCGCTGTCGGCCGGGCTCGCGCTGTCGGCGACCGTCGGCTGCGGGTTCACCGCGCAGCTCGGCGCGATGCGGATCTCCGAAGAGATCGACGCGCTCGAAGTGATGGCCGTGCCGAGCATGCCGTATCTGGTCACCACGCGCGTACTCGCCGGGGTAACCGCGGTGATCCCGCTGTACGCGGTGGGCCTGCTGTCCTCGTATCTCGCTTCGCGGCAGATCACCATCTGGCTCTACGGCCAGTCCGCGGGCACCTACGACCATTACTTCACGCTGTTCCTCCCGCCCGAGGACGTGCTGTGGTCGTTCGCCAAGGTGATCGTGTTCAGCGTGCTGGTCATCCTTTCCCATTGCTACTACGGCTACACCGCGTCCGGCGGACCGGCCGGGGTGGGCATCGCGGTGGGCCGCGCGGTGCGCACGTCGATCGTGCTGATCTCGGTGCTGGACTTCTTCCTCAGCCTCGCGATCTGGGGCGCGAACACGACAGTGCGGATATCCGGATGAGTACCCGTCGAGAGTTGCGCAAACGGCTCCAGTACCAGCTGCTGGGCCTGGTTTTCCTGGTCGTGGCCGCGTTGTTCTTCACCACGACGATCGCCGCGTACCGCAAGGTGTTCACGCCGGTCACGCTCGTGAAGCTGGAGACCGACCACGTCGGCAGCCAGTTGCGCGTCGGCGGCGACGTGAAGGTGCGCGGCATGCTCGTCGGCGAGATCCGCGACGTGCGGCCGGTCGGCGACCACGCGGAGCTGGAACTGGCGCTGCAACCGGACAAGACCGACGTGATCCCGGCGAACGTTTCGGCGCGGCTGCTGCCGAAAACGCTGTTCGGCGAACGGTACGTCGCGCTCCAGCTGCCCGAGCAGCCGCAGCGGGCGATCAAGGCGGGCGACGTGATCCCGCAGGACCGCAGCAGTACCGCGATCGAGCTGGAGCAGGTGCTCAACCATGTCATGCCGCTGTTGCAGGCGGTGCAGCCGGAGAAGCTGTCGAGCACGCTCAACGCCGTGTCCACCGCGCTCGACGGACGCGGCAAGAAGCTCGGCGAGACGCTGACCCAGCTGTCGGACTACCTCGGCAAGCTCAACCCGTCGCTGCCGGACCTGAAGGCCGACATCACCGGGCTGGCCAACGTTGCCGGCATCTACGACAAGGCCGCGCCGGACGCGTTGCAGGCGCTCTCGGATCTCACCACGACGACGCAGACCATTGTGGAGAAACAGCGCGGCCTGACCGATCTGTACTCCTCGGTGACCGGCACCGCCACCGACCTGACGCGCTTCCTGGAAGTGAACAAGGACAACATCATCCGCCTCACCACCGCCGTGCAGCCCACGCTCGACGTGCTCGCGAAGTACGCGCCGGAATACCCGTGCCTGTTCAAGCAGCTGGCCGGGACGGTGCCGAACGCGGAGCTGGCGTTCGGCAAGGGCACCGCGCATCCGGAGGTCAGCCGCGTGACGATCGAGTTCTCGGCGAGCCGCGGCAAGTACCTGCCCGGCGTCGACGAGCCGAAGTACGACGACAAACGCGGCCCGCGCTGTTACCCGCAGGTGCCGAAACCCGGGCACTGGCCGCAGTACCCGCCCGACGGCGCGGTGAAGGACGGGGCGACCAAACCCGCTCCGCCGCGCGTTCCGGACGGCACGCTGCCCAGCGACTTCACCAACGGCTCGCTGCCCGGCGGGTCCGGATCGACCGGCGGCGCGCCGAGCATCGTCGGGTCGGCCGACGAGCAGAAGCTGCTCGACCTGCTCGTCTCGCCGACGCTGAACACCACGCCGGACAACGTGCCGGGCTGGTCGGGGCTGCTGGTCGGACCGCTGTACCGCGGGGCGGAGGTGGAGCTGAAATGAGGTCGTTCGTTCCCGCGCTGATCAAAATCGGCATCTTCGCCGTGGTCACCGTGCTGCTCACCGGGGTCCTCGCCACCACGATCGCGAACACGAACTTCGGCGACACCGCGGCCTACGTCGCGAAGTTCACCGACGCCTCCGGCCTGCAGGCCGGCGACGACGTGCGGATCTCCGGCGTGAAGGTCGGCCAGGTCGAGACGATCGGGGTCGACCAGGGCGAGCAGAACTACGCCGAGGTGCGGTTCCTCGTCGAATCGGCGTACAAGCTGCCCTCGCTGGCCACCGCGACGATCAAGTACCGCAACCTCGTCGGGCAGCGCTACCTCTCGCTCGGCACGGACGTCAGCGGCGGCGAGATGCTGTCCCCCGGCGACACGATCCCGCCGGAGCGGACGAAACCGGCACTGAATCTGACCGTGCTGTTCAACGGGTTCAAGCCGCTGTTCAAGGCGCTGGACCCGAAGGAGGTCAACCAGCTTTCCGCCGAGATCGTGCAGGTGTTCCAGGGCGAGGGCGGCACGATCACGAGCCTGCTGTCGCACACCGCGTCGATCACGTCGTCGATCGCGGGCAAGGACAAGGTGATCGGGCAGGTCATCGACAACCTCAACCAGGTGCTCAGCACGGTCAACGCGCGCGGCCCGCAGCTCGGCGACCTCGTCGACCAGACGCAGCGGCTGGTGAGCGGGCTGGCGCAGCAGCGCAAGCCGATCGGCGACGCGGTGGGCGCGCTCGGCGACCTGACCAACGCGACCGCGGGCCTGCTCGCCGACGCCCGGCCCGTCGTGCAGCAGGACGTGACGCAGCTCGGGAACCTGGCGAACAACCTCAACGATTCGCAGCCGCTCATCGAGCACCTGCTGCAGGTGCTGCCGGGGAACCTGGAGAAGTTCACCCGGACCCTGAGCTACGGCAGCTGGTTCAACTACTACCTGTGCGGGATCGAAGGCACCATCGGCATTTCCTCGCTGGACGTGACGCTGCCGATCGTGCCGATCCCCGGCACTGAGCGCGCGCCGAGGTGTGGCCCGTGACTAACCGTCTTTTGAGGGGTCCAGGGGGGCTTGCCCCCCGGCTGGGGTCTGGGGCTCGGCCCCAGAGGAAGCGACTCAAAGACCGGAACCAGGCAAGCGTCGGCGCGGTGACGCTCGTGCTCATCGTGCTGATCACCGCGGTGACGTATTTCTCCGACAGCATCCCGATGTTCGGCAGCGGCACCACCTACACCGCGGCGTTCGCCGAGTCCGCCGGGCTCGCGCCGGACAACGAGGTCCAGGTGGCCGGCGTCAAGGTCGGGCAGGTGACTTCGGTGGAACTGGGGCACAAACAGGTGCTGGTGAAGTTCCGGGTGAAGGGCGTGCGGGTCGGCGACGCGACCACGGCGTCGATCGAGATCAAAACGCTGCTGGGGGAGAAATACCTCGCGCTGGACACGAAAGGCGGCGGCACGCAGACGCCCGGCGACACGATCCCGGTGCAGCGCACGCGGACGCCGTTCCAGTTGCAGGACGCGTTCAACCAGCTGTCCACGACCGTCGGCGACATCGACACCAAGCAGCTGGCGCAGAGTTTCACCGCGCTGTCGGATTCCCTTAAGGACAGTCCGCAGTACTTGAAGGACACGCTGTCCGGGCTGTCGGCGCTGTCGAAGACGGTGTCCTCGCGCGACGCCGATCTGCACGCGCTGCTGGCCAACACGAGCAAGATCTCGAAGACGCTGTCCGACCGGAACGCTCAGCTGCAACAGGTGATCAGCGACGGCAACCTGCTGCTGACCGAGTTGCAGCAACGCCGCGCGCAGATCAGCACCCTGCTCAAGGGCACGCAGGAGATCTCGAAGCAGCTGTCCGGGCTGGTCTCGGACAACCGCACGCAGATCGGGCCGACGCTCGCCGCGCTCGGGAAGGTGACCGACGTGCTGCAGCGCAACCAGGGCAACCTCGACCGGAGTTTGCAGCTGATGGCCCCGTTCGCCCGGGTCGGCGCGAACGCGACCGGCAACGGGCGCTGGTTCGAGGGGTACTTGTGCGGGTTGCTGCCGCCGACCATCACGGTGGGCGGGCTGTCGATCAACCCGGAGGGCTGCACGCCGCCGATCTCCGCGCCGGATCAAGGGGTGGGTGGACGATGACTACCGCCGACGTACTTTTTCCCTCGGAGGCGTCATGACTGTCGAGACTAAAGCGGGCCGGAGCCTCGTTACCTGGCTCGGATTCGCTTGCGTGGCTGCGCTTTTGCTGACGGCGGGCATCTACTTCGCGCTGCGCGACACCGGCGGGACGAAGATCTCGGCGTACTTCGGGAAAACCGTCGGCCTCTACGCCGGTTCGTCGGTGCGCGTGCTGGGCGTCGCGGTCGGCGAGGTCACCGCGGTGACGCCGCAAGGCCAAACGGTGCGCGTCGACATGACGGTGAACGACGACGTCCCGATCCCGAAGGACGTCGGCGCGGTCGTGGTTTCGCCGAGCCTGGTGAGCGACCGGTACGTCCAGCTGACCCCGGCGTACGACAGCGGCCCGACGCTCGCGAGCGGAACCGTGCTGGCGCGCGACAAAACCGCGACGCCGGTCGAGCTGGACGACCTTTACGCGAGCCTCGACAAGCTGTCCACCGCGCTAGGACCCAACGGGGCGAACAAAAACGGTGCGTTCTCCGATCTGCTGGACACCGCCGCGGCCAACCTCAAGGGCAACGGCAAGGACCTGAACTCGACCGTCGGCAGGCTCGCCGATCTGGCCGGGACGCTGGACGATTCCAAGGACGACCTGTTCTCCACGGTGAAGAACCTGAACTCGTTCACCTCCGCGCTGTCCCAAAGCGACAGTCAGCTGAACGAGTTCTACCAGCGCCTCGCGGACGTCAGCGGGTTCCTCGCCGACGATTCGCACGACGTCGGGGCGGCGCTCGATTCGCTGTCCACGTCGCTGGGGGACGTGAAACAGTTCGTGGCGGACAACAAGAACGGGCTTTCGTCCAATGTGGCCAAACTGGCGTCGCTGACCAAGGTGCTGGTGGACCAGCGGGCCTCGCTCGCCGAGGTGCTCGACATCGCGCCGACCGGGGCGACGAACTTCATCAACACCTACGACGCGGCGTCCGGCACGATCGCGGTGCGCGACAACCTGAACGAGATCACCAACCCGCCGATCCTCACCGTCTGCCGGCTGATCAGCGCGGGCACGCCGAAGCCGTTGCCGGACACGCTCGGCAACATCTGCAAGAAGCTCGCGCCGGTGCTCGACGGCACGCTCAAGCTGCCGTCCATCCCGCAGGCGCTGAACTCCTTGCAGAACGGCCAGCTGCCGCCGTTGCCCCTGCCGCTGACGGACGTGCTGACGCAGAAACCCGGAGGTGGCAAGTGAAACGCCTCCGGAAACGGCTGGCGGGCGTGCTCGCCGGAGTGCTGGTTCTCGCCGGGTGTAGCGACGGCGGGTTCAACGGGCTGTACTCGACGCCGTTGCCCGGCGGCCCGGACGTCGGCGGCCACCCCTACCACGTCACCGCGTTGTTCGCCGACGTGCTGGACCTGGTGCCGCAGGCGAACGTGAAGGTGAACGACGTCGCGGTCGGCCGGATCGACCGGATCGCGCTCACCCCGGACACCCGGGCCGCGCTCGTGTCGATGACGGTGAACGGCGACGTCCAGCTGCCCGCGAACGCGCGTGCCGAACTGCGCCAGTCCAGTCTTCTCGGCGAGAAGTTCGTGCAGCTGAGCGCGCCGTCCGCGGAGAAACCGGCCGGAAAGCTCGCCGACGGGGCGCAGATCCCGCTCGGGCGCACGAACCGCAACCCGGAGATCGAAGAGGTGCTGGGCGCGTTGTCGCTGCTGCTCAACGGCGGCGGCGTCGACCAGCTGCAGAACATCAGCCACGAACTCAACGACGCGCTGTCGGGCAACGAACCGCAGATGCGCGCGCTGCTGTCCAGAGTGGACGAACTGGCCACCCAGCTGGACGGGCACAAGGGCGAGATCCTGCGCGCGATCGACGGGCTGGACAAGCTGTCCACCACGCTGGTCGGGCAGAAGCAGAACCTCGCCACCGCGCTGGACAAACTCGCGCCCGGGCTGAAGATCGTCGCCGACCAGCGCGACCAGCTGGTGGGGATGCTGAACGCGCTGAACAAGCTCTCCGGCGTCGCAGTGGACACGGTGAATCGCAGCCGGGACCAGCTCATCGCGAACCTCAAAGCGCTGGAGCCGACGCTGCGCCAGCTCAGCGCGGCGGGCAAGGATCTGCCGAACGCGCTGCGGATCCTGCTCACCTACCCGTTCCCGGACTACGCGGGCAACGTGATCAAGGGCGACTACGCGAACGTCGACGCGCGGATCAACCTCGATCTCGACAAGCTGGTGCAGAACTTCACGAACTCGTCGCAGCCGCCGTTCCAGCTGCCGACGCCGTCGACCTCCGGTGCTGCTCCGCCCGTTGCCGGGCAAGGGATGCCGCAGCTGCCGTTGCCGCTGCCCAACAACCCGCCGCCCGCGGGCGGCACGAAGCCGGGTTACGGCGGGGTGCTGGGCGGGTTGCTCGGCGGACTGCTGGGAGGCGGCTGATGAACACGCGCAAAACCCGGATCCAGCTGCTGGTGTTCTTCGTGATCGCCGTCGTGTCGGTGACCTACGCGGGCGGGCATTACGCCGGTCTCGACCGGATCTTCGGCAACCGCGGCTACCACGTGACGCTCAAACTGCCCGATTCCGGCGGGATTTTCGTGAACTCCGAGGTCGCCTACCGCGGCGTCACGGTCGGCCGGGTCGGGGACCTGACGCTCACCCCGCACGGCATCGACGTCCGGCTCGACATCGACTCCGGCGGCCCGGACATCCCGTCGGCGCTGCACGCGCAGGTCGCGAACCGGTCGGCGGTGGGGGAGCAGTTCGTGGACCTGCTGCCGGACCGCGAAGCCGGGCCGTACCTGGAGGACGGCGCGGTCATCACGCAGGACCGCACGTCGCTGCCCGCGACGCCGGATTCCGTGCTGACGCATCTCGACGGCCTGGTCGCGAGCGTCCATCCGGAGTCGTTGAAGACCGTCGTGGACGAGACGTACGACGCGTTCGCCGGTTCCGGCCCGCAGTTGCAGAAACTGTTGGACAGCACCAGTTCGCTCACCGCGACGGCTGCCCAGTACGTGCCGGACACGCAGGGGTTGCTCGCGAACTCGCGCACCGTGTTCGCGACGCAGGAGCGGCAGGCGCAGAACATCACGGCGTTCGCGTCCGGGCTCAAGACTATTGCTGGGCAATTGAAATCGTCGGATCCGGCTGTGCGCAAGGTGATCGACGAGGCTCCGCAGCTGAGCCGGCAGATCAGCGATGTGCTCGCCACGTCCGGGACCGACCTCGGGGTGCTGTTCGCGAACTCGCTCACCACCGCGCAGGTCACCTCGATGCGCAAGGACGCGATCGAGGAGCTGCTGGTGGCGTATCCGGTGATCTCGGCGTTCTCGCCGACGACCTCGCCGGACGGCACCGGGCATCTCGGCGTGGTGTTCAACTTCTTCGACCCGCATTCGTGCACGAAGGGGTATGAAGGCACGAAACAGCGTCCGGCCAACGACACGAGCGAAGCTCCGGTCAACATGAACGCTTACTGCGCGGAGCCGCCGGGCAGCCCGACTGAGGTGCGGGGTGCGCAGAACGCGCCGTACGCGGGGAAGCCGCCCGCGATTCCGGCTGCGCCCAAGGCTTCCGCGCCTTCGGACCAGGGTTCGCAGCAGCTGTTGCCGGGTCTGCTGGGACAGCTGACCGCGCCGCTGAAGGGCGGGCTCGGGGCCTTGCTGGGCGGTTCGTGATGGCTGCCGATACAGCGGAGAAAGACGAGGCGCAGTCCTTCCTGACCGGACGGCTGCTCGGCGTGCTGGCCGTCGTCGCGGTGCTGGCCGCCGCGTGGTTCGGCTGGTCGTGGTGGAGCGCGGCGCAGGACGACAGCCTCGCCCGCGGCCGCGCCCGGGACGCCGTGCTGGCCGCCGCGAGCACGGATCTGGTCACGCTCAACACGATCGACTACCGCACCAGCGCGGTCGACGTGGACCGCTGGATCGCCGCCACCACCGGGCAGTACGGCAAGGACCTCTCCGGTGACCGGCAGCTGCAGATCGACCGGGCCAAACGCACCAAAACCGTGTCGACGGCTTCCCTGGTGCAGGCCGCGGTCACCGAGCTGAACCCCTCGGCAGGCACCGCTCGGTTGATCGCGGTCCTGAACGTCCGCGTGAGCACCGGCGACGCCCCGCCTTCGGCGAAACAGGCCCGCTTGGCCGTGGACTTCGCACGAGACGGGGACACCTGGAAGATCGGCGGCATCCAGGCGGTGGGCTCGTGAACCGGCGGACGATCGCGGCCGGCGTGACCGGGGTCGCGCTGGCGTGCGCGGTGTGGTTCGGGGTGCAGGCGTCGCTGCTGCAACCGGAGGACGACGAGGCGATGGTCGACCCGGTGGCGACGGCTCAGGTCACCGACCAGGTCGGCGCCGCGGTGAAGGCGGTGTTTTCCTACGACTACGCGAATCTGGACCGCACCGCCCGTGCCGCGGCCGACGTCCTGACCGGCTCGGCGGTGGGGCAGTACCAAAGCCAGTTCGCCGCGGCCCGCCAGCGCGCGGCGAACGAAAAGCTCGTCCGGACGACGACTGTCCGCGCGATCGGGCTGCGCTCCCTGCACGGCGACGACGCGAGCCTGCTGCTTTTCCTTGACCAGCAAACGATCCTGCCCGGCGGTGGTGCGCCTCAGTCGTCAGTGGGGCAGCTGTCGGTGACCGCGCATCGCACCGACGGGCAGTGGAAGATCACCGCGCTGGATCCGCTGTAGCCGTCCGGCCGAGCAACTCGCTCACCTCTCGGGCAAGGGACACCGAAGCCTCGATCTCGACCTTCCGGATGGACACGCTCTCCACGAGGAAGCCGAACGGCATGCCGAGCTTGCGGCAGAACGCGGCCAGGTCGCGGGCGTTCGCCAGGCATTGCTCGTACGACTCGGCCAGCGTGTCGTCCGCGTGCCGCAGGGAATTCTCCAGCCAGCGCGGGACGTGGACGCCGAGCCATTTGAGGAACGCCAGCGTTTTCGCCGAACCGCAGACCGACAGGGTGAAGAGGACGGGCTTGGGTTCGAGGCCCTGGTCGCGGCAGGCGTAGAAGTAGTCGGAGACCATGCTCTTGGCCGCGTCCGCGCTGTAGATCACCTGCGAGATGAAGTACGCGCAGCCTGCCTGCTGTTTGGCGATCAGCCGCAGGTGCTCGTCGGGTCGTTCGGTGATGGCGACGCCGCCGAGCAGCAGGTCCGGGCGGATTTCCCGGCGCAGCGCCTGTGCTTCGGAAAGGCTCGTGTGCACCTGCTTGTTCTTCGAGGACGCCCCGACGAAGACGGACAGCACGCGGTCGGTGTCGGCGGTGCGCAGCCAGTCCCGCAGGTCGGGTTCGGGGTACTTGCCGACGCAGCGGTAGATGACTGCGGGACGGGTCCACTCGCTGAGATAGTCCGAGTGGTAGACGGCGGGGTCGAGGGTCGGCAGGTAGGGGAACGGCCGCTCGTCGGGGTTGCGGTCGCTCTCGTCGTCGATGTCGTAGAGGGCCAGGCCGTCGACGTCCAGGGAAGCCAGCCGGGACAGGGTGGCGGCGGTGATTTCCCGGATCCGCTCGGGGGAGTTGCTGAGGCGGGGCGGGGTGATGCCGAACAGCAGGACGCCGCGATCGGGATGGGTCAGCTGGGTCCGGAGAGTGTGGTCCGCCATGGGGCGGAAGTTAGCAGCCCGGGCTGTCAGGACGCGGTCCGGCGCTGGATCACTGTGTCCAGCGCCGCGCGGGACGACTGGAGCCGGGCCAGCGCCGCGTCGATCCGGTCGCGTTCGCCGCGCAGCCGTTCGAGCACCCCGTCGCAGGCGGGCGTCAGCGGTTCGTCCCGGACGCACGAGCCGATCTCGGCGATCGTCGCGGTCGGCAGGCCCGCGGCGAGCAGTTCCCGGATGCGCCGCACCGCCCCGACGTCGGCCTCGGCGTAGTCGCGGTAGCCGTTCGGGGTGCGGGCCGGACGCAGGAGGCCCTGTTTTTCGTAGTACCGCAGCAGTTGCTCGTCGACGCCGGTCCGCTTGGACAGTTCCCCGATGCGCATGTGACCTGGACCCCGCTGGCTTGACCTTGTAATGGGTTTCAAGGATTAGCGTCGCGATCGCCGAAGTCAAGCAGCAGTGACGCAGGAGGAATGACAAGTGACGAAAGTGCTGGTCGCGGGGGCCACGGGGATGCTGGGCCGCGAGATTGCGGCGAGCCTGCTCCGGCGCGGCGCGCAGGTGCGGGCGCTGGTCCGGCCGGAGAGCGCCGGGGCCGAAGCGGCGCGGACGCTGAAGGAGCGAGGAGCGGAGATCGTCCAGGGCGCGCTCGAACGCCCTGAGCACGCGCTGGACGGCGTGGACGTGGTCGTCTCCGCGGTGCAGGGCGGTCCGGAGGTCGTCGTGGACGGGCAGCTCGCCCTGCTGCGCGCCGCCGAAAAGGCGGGGGTGTCCCGGCTGATCCCGTCGGATTTCGCGGTGGACCTGTTCCGGCTCGACGACGGGGACAACGTCTTCCTCGACGACCGGCGGAAGGCGCACGCCGCGTTCGCCGAATCCGGGCTCCCGGTGACGTCCGTCCTCAACGGCGCGTTTCACGAGGTGATGACCGCGCCGTTCCTCGAAATCGTGGATTGGGAGAACGGAACGTTCAGCTATTGGGGCGACGGCGACGAGCCCTGCGATTTCACCACCGTCGCGGACACCGCGGCCTACACCGCCGCGGTGGCGCTGGACGCGGAGGTCTCCGGACCGGTCCGGGTGGCTGGCGACGTGCTGTCCATGAAGGACTTCCACGCCGCGTTGGAGCGCGGTTCCGGACGCAGCCTCGCCCTTCGCCGCCTTGGCGGCACAGACGACCTCGCCGCCGAGATCGAGCGCCGCAAGTCTGTCGCGTCCGGTCCCGCGGATTACGTTGCGCTGCAATATGTGTGGGCGATGGTCACCGGGAAGGCGAAGCTGAGCCCGCTCGACAACGACCGTTACCCGGACATCCGCCCGACCGGGATGGCGGAGTTCGCCCGCCGGTTCGCGCGCTGACCCAGCGTGGCCTCAGACCGGGCGGCCTGAGGCCACCAGGCTCACTCCGCGAACGGACCGCCGTCCCCGAACACCTGCTTGGCGAACCGTTCCCCGACCAGCCGGTGCGTGGCCGCGTCCGGATGCAGTGCGTCCGGCAAGGGATGCGCCGCGAAATCCTCTTCCCCGTACAGCGAAAGCCCGTCCACGAAATGCAACGCCGGGTCCTCCCGGTCCCGGACGACCTTCGCCAGCTCCTCCCGGATGACCTTCAGCGTCAGCTTCCCCTCGGCCACGGAAGCCGGATCCCCGGTCGCCTTGAACCGGAGCGTTCCGTCGCTGAAATCCGGTGCGCCCGGGCCGGGTGTGTCCTCGTGGATCGGGCACAGCAACGCGGAAACCACCACCAGCGGAACGTCCGGATGCCCCTCCCGGATCGTGTCCAGGAACCCGTGCACCGCCGGGCCGAAAGCGCGCAGCCGCATCAGGTCCGCGTTCACCACGTTGATTCCCAGCTTCACGCTCACCAGATCCGCGGGCGTGTCCCGCATCGCCCGCGCGGTGAACGGGTCCAGCAGCGCGCTCCCGCTGAAACCGAGGTTGATCAGGTCGACCCCGGCGGCAGTGGCGGCCAGCGCGGGCCACGTCTGCGAAGGGCCCGTCGCGCCGGTGCCGTGGCTGATCGAGCTGCCGTGGTGCAGCCAGACCCGGCGCGCGGACGGGAGCGGGGAGACCGGGGCGGTGGTGCGCAACGCGATCAGCCGGGTGGTTTCCTTGTGCGGCAACCAGATCTCGACGTCCTTGACGCCCGAGGGCAGGTCGGAGAACCGGACCGTGCCGGACGGGCCCGGCCGGGTCTCGCCGGTGCTGGTCATCATGTCGAGGATCAGTTCGTCGCCGCCGGAGACAGCGGCGGAATCGGCCAGCCGTCCGTCCACGACGAGGTCGTAGACGCCGTCCGGCAGCGGCGGCATCCCGAGATAGCCGACCTTCGTGCGGTGGGTGTCCAGTTCGATGGCGGTCGATTCGGTGCGGAACGCCAAGCGCACGCCGGACGGCTCGGTCTCCGCCATCGCGAGCCTGCTGTCGGTGTTCTGCGCCCGCGCCCGTGCGGTCAGCCGGTGCGGCAGCAAGCCTTGCGGCGTGCGTTCCAGCTCAAGTGCGCCGCGCACGAACTCTTCGCCGATCTCGGTGGTGATCCACTGCATGCCGCCGAGTGTGCCGCCCGGAGCCGCGCATCGCCAACAGATATCAGCCGTCCCACACCTGTGCGCCCTGGCGCAGCACCGCGACCGGGGCGGCCTCGGCGGACGGCCACAGGTCCAGCACGTACCGGAAATGCTCGCCGAACTCGTGGTCGTGCCATCCGGCGTCCGGCGGTCCGCTCTCCACATAGGACACTCGGACCCGGTACCGCCCGGGCGGAACCGCGATCCGGTGTTCCTGGCGCGCGTAATCGGCGGGACCGGCCAGCGTCACCACCCCGCCGGGGACGTCGAGATCGGCTTCCACGACGTGGGAAGCGTCCGGGGACACCGAGGGCGCCGCCGTGCCGATCGAAACGTCGACCTCGACCCAGTCGGAGCGCGCGGTCGCCACGGAGAGCGACGACGGCTCTACCGCGACGCGGTGCACGGAGACCGCCTCGTCGGTCCACCCGCCGTCGCCGGGACGCCAAGCGTCCTTGTCCCGCAAGGAGAACTGCCGTTGCTCGGCATGCACCAGGTACCGCACGGGCCCCACGCTAGCCGACGTCAGCCGGGGGTCACCCGAACTGGCTTGCGCGAGCGGTTTAGCGTGGTGGTATGACCACAGCTCCTGTCGATGTCGACACTGCCCGTCGCGACTACGCTGCGCTGGTCGAGCGCGGCCTGTCCCTGGACATCACCCGCGGCAAGCCGTCGCCCCGGCAGCTCGACCTCTCCGCGGATCTCCTGACGCTGCCGAACGGCCAGTACAAGGCCGAGGACGGCACCGACACCCGCAACTACGGCGGGCTCAAGGGGCTGCCGGAGCTGCGCCGCATCTTCGCCGGCGCGCTGCAGGTGCCGGTCGAGCAGCTGTTCGCCGCGGGCAACTCCAGCCTGGAGCTGATGCACGACACCATCGCGCAGGCGATGCTGAGCACCCTGCCGGGCGCCACGCGCCGCTGGGCCGACGAGCCCCGGATCGCGATGCTGTGCCCGGTGCCCGGCTACGACCGGCACTTCGCGCTCGCCGAGCGGTTCGGCATCGAGCTGATCCCGGTGCCGATGACCGAGACCGGCCCGGACATGGACGTCGTCGAGCGGCTGGTTGCCGAGGACGCCGCGGTCAAGGGCATCTGGTGCGTGCCGAAGTACTCCAACCCGACCGGCGTCACCTTCAGCGCCGAGGTCGCCGGGCGGCTCGCCGCGATGCCGGCCGCCGCGCCGGACTTCCGGATCATCTGGGACAACGCCTACGCGGTGCACCACCTCACCGACGACGAGCCGGAGCTGGCCGACATCCTCGCGCTCTGCGCCGAGGCCGGGAACCCGGACCGCGCGTTCGTGTTCGGCTCCACCTCGAAGATCACCTTCGCCGGGGCCGGCGTCGGGTTCTTCGGCGCGTCCGAGGCCAACCTCGCCTGGTGGCAGAGCGTGCTCAGCAAGCGCACGATCGGCCCGGACAAGGTCAACCAGCTGCGCCACGCGCTGTTCCTCAAGGACGCCGACGGCGTCCGCGCGCTCATGCGCAAGCACGCGGAGCTGATCGCGCCCAAGTTCGCCGCCGTCGAGCGCATCCTCTCCGAGGAGCTGAGCGACCTGGCGACCTGGACCAAGCCGACCGGCGGCTACTTCATCTCGCTGACCGTGCCCGAGGGCACCGCGAAGGAGGTCGTGCGGCTGGCCAAGGAGGCGGGCGTCGCGCTGACCCCGGCCGGGGCCACCCACCCGCACGGCGACGACCCGGCCGACGCGGTCATCCGCATCGCGCCGACCTTCCCCGAGCTGGCCGAGGTGGAGGAGGCCGTCCGCGCCCTCGCCGTCTGCGTGCGGCTCGCGGTCGCGCAGCGCGCCTGATCTCCGCCTCCGTGGCGCCGCCCCCCCCGACGGGGGGGGGGGCGCCGGGGGTTGCCGGGGGGGGCCGCGGGGGGGGTTGTTGGCCGGCGGGGGGGGATGGGGGGCCGGGCCGGCGGGGGGGGGGGCGCACGCCCGGCC